>WRCR01000355.1 GCA_009783865.1 Planctomycetaceae bacterium
ACAATTAGAAGGAAAAATTATGTCTAATCCTGTCTCCGCTCCGATTTCTATTCAGGAATTGATTGATGCTGGCGTTCACTTCGGACACCGCGCAAGTATGTGGAATCCCAAAATGCGTCCGTACATTTTCGGTCGCAGAAAATTGATTCACATCACCGACCTTCGTGAAACCGTCCGCGGTATTCTTCGGGCAAAGAAATACCTCAAAGAGGTTGCCGCCCAAGGTTCGCTCGTTCTTTTCGTTGGTACAAAACGGCAAGCGTCCGAAACCATCAAAAACGAAGCGGAACGCTGCGGTATGCCGTATGTGTCGGAACGCTGGCTCGGAGGAACATTAACGAACTTCAAAACAATCCGCAGCCGATTAAAACGGTTGGAAGAACTCGAATCAATCATCAACAGTGATGAACTGCACACGTACTCCAAGAAAATGCAGTCGTCGTTGCAGCGGGAATATCGAAAAATGTACCGCAACCTGAACGGCTTGCGGGACATGAACCGTTTCCCCGAAGCAATGGTTGTCGTTGACCCGAAAAAAGAGAAAAACGCCGTTTATGAAGCGCAGAAATTCGGTATTATCACTATTGCATTGATTGACACGGATTCTGACCCTGACGAAATTGACTTGGCAATACCGGGCAACGATGATTCAATCCGCTCGATTGAGGTTATCATGCGCTGTCTTGCGGACGCTGCTGCAGAAGGACGCAAAATCAGCGATGTGAATTCTCAAAGTAATAAATAATCACACTTTGAGTTTCGAAAACAGAGTTGCAATCGAAAGATTTCTAAAAATAATACGAGCGGCGAGGCTACCCCCGCCGGTTCGACGAGTTCATCGGAATCTCACGCATCCGGCATGAACATGAACAGCCAGTTAAAGGCAAGGAAACAATGGGCAAGCGTCAACACCTGATAAAAGAACAGTTTCCACGGTCGGCTTTCTTTTTGCTTTCGGAACAACTGCACAAATACGATAAGAATGAGCAGGAACGAAAGAAGGATACAAAACATAAGTCCGAAAACCGGGATGGGAAAAAAGTGTAACCACGCACTCCATGCGTTCATATTGCCCCCCGACATTTGCCTCACGGAATGCCCGCCCGAAAACATCATCAAAAATGTACAGAACGTGGAGAAAACGGCGAATCCGTTGAGAACACACGTCGCAATAAATGACACCGTTTTCTTTTCCTTCGAGCGAAAACCGATTATCGAAAATGCAATAGCAAGGATGATGACCAACAGGTAGCCCGGATAAAAAAGCCAGCAAAGGAGTTCGTAAAAATATTGCGTAAAGTCATAGAACCATCTTGCCGCCCATCTCTCAAGTGCCTTGCGCTGGGCATCATCAATTCCTTTGACACCGATAAAAACGGCGGCATACAGGTTTGCACCATCAAAAACAGTTCCTGCAAGATTGGCACCGTAAAAATCAGCCAAGTGTAAATCGGCATTGGTGAAATTCGTTTTTTCGAGATTGGCATCATAAAAATCTGCATAGCGCAGATTGACATTGTTCAATTTTGCATTGGACAAATCGGCTTTTTGAAAGTTTGGACTTAGCCCAAATTCGGCATGTGTAAAATTGGTGTTTACCAGTTTTGCACCTGAAAAGTCCACTTAGTGAAACGCACATGCCGAAGCATTAAGACCGGAAAAGAGGACGTTCTGCATGTTTGAATTCGAGAACTTTGTTTCCCGCAGTCGTACTTTGGAAAAGTCAGCGTTTTGCAGTTTGCATGACCAAAATGCAGTATGGGTGAGGTCGGCATTTGAAAAATTGCAATTAGCGAGTTCTGCGGCATAAAAAGCAACACCCCGCATATTACAACGAGAAAAGTCGGCACCCGCCGCAATGACTTTGTGGTATTGGAGGGACTTGCCGTATCCGATGCAAAAGTCAATGCCGCTTAAATCGAGACCGGAAAAGTCGGTGCCAAATCGTTCTATCAGATTGATTGTTTCGCGTTTATCCTTGCCGTCCCTTATCTCTTCCCAAGTGAGCGGCGGGATTTTTCGATAGACATCCAAAAATTTGATGATTTGTTCCCGCGTCGGTTTCGTGTCCGGTTCCGAAGCGAGAGTATAAGTTATCGTCAAAAAAACGATGATGACATAAATACATGTTTTCGTGTTTGAACCTTTTTGATGTGAAACAACCGGCGGGCGTAGTTCCACCGGCGGGCGTAAGCCCGCCGCTCATAATAAGTCCGCCGCTCTTATTCCCCGATGCAGAACAGCGTGTTTGAACCGCGAATGTAAATCCGGCTGCCGACAATAGCCGGACTCGCTACGCAAGGTTCGGACATTGGATTGGTTGCTGCAATCATTTCCTCTCTTGCTTTTTCCGTCAATTCTCCGTTGTCGTCAATCTCCGCTTTCGATAAATCGATTACGAAAGAACGCGGATTATCTTCCGTCATATCAAACATGTACAACCGCTCACCGACAAGCACCGGCGATGAATAAAACGCTGCTTCACCGCCGCCGATTTCCAATTCCCAGAACGCAGCCCGCCTGTTCTTCTCGTTTATCTTTGTCGGGTCATAAGCCGTCAAATAACCATGGGAATCAAACGTGTAAAGGTGTCTTTCCGCTGCAATCGGACTGGCAGTGTCCGACAAAGCATTGTTTCCCCGCCATAAAATGTTCGTCGCAGTAACATCGCCTTCGCCGCTTGCGTCAATCGCTGAAGTTTGCGGCGATTGATTCGTCACAAAAACATTGTTCCCGTAGAAAACCGGCGAAGGACCGATGTCGCCGCTCAAGCATTTTGCCCGCCAGATTTCCTTCCCCGTTTCGGGATTGTACGAAACAACAAACGGTTCGGCGCAAGTAATGACTTGTTCCTTGCCCGCAACAGTGCAAACGACGGGCGAAGACCACGAATTGCCGAATTCCCGCGGCGTTTCCCAAATGGTGCTGCCGGTTTTGAGGTCGAAACAGTATAACTTCGATTTTTCTTCCGAACTCTTTCCGAAATCATATTGTACGATAATCTTATCGTAGTATAACGCCGGTGAAGCGGAAAATCCGTAAGAACTATCAGGTATGCCGAGCGGTTTGTGCCAAAGGATTTTGCCGTCAAAATCGACAGCAACTACATCGCCGTTTGCGAACATTGCGGCGGCTGCCTGCCCGTTGGTTACCATAGTCGGAGCGGCAAAGCCGGTGTCTTCGCTAACGGAGACCTTTCCACTGCTTTCGGGCAGCGGCGGAACGTCAACTGCCCAAAGTTGCGTTCCGTTTTCGCCATCGAAGCAGTATATTTGCCGCTTTTCTTCGTCGGCACCGGTCAGAAAAATCCTCGTTCCTTTTTCGGTTTTCCAAACGACAGGCGAGGACTTTCCCGGCAGCGCAATTTCCGTTTTCCAAACGATGTTTTTATCGGCGGTACTGTCCCATTCAAGCGGCGGTCTATTGCCGCCGTCTTTACTTCGGACAGTGCCGGAACCGTCAAAAGAACGAAACGCCGCCCAATTTTCCTTTGCTTCGGCAAGGAACGCTTCTTTGTCAAACGGTTTTTCGTCCGTCTTTGTTTCGGTTGACAGCGTCTCTGCCGGTTTTATTTCGAGTGTTGGAATTACAGGGGTTTGAGTTGCCGCTTGTTGCTGTGTTATTTGTTTTTGGGCTTCCTCTTCTTGAATTTTTGCAGCGAGAACCTTTTCAAAGTGGGACGGCGGGATAAACATAACGCCGATTGCAAAACCGATTAAAACGGCGGAACAAACGGTAAGCGAAAGAACACCGAGCGAAAATTGCTTTTGTTCGTTCTGCCGAATTCTTGCAGGAGACAATTCCGCCGGAACGGGAATCTTCCGATTCAAAATCGAAGCAAGCCGAACAGAAGCAAAAAACACAACGGCAGAGAAGAGGAGAAACGGTGTGATTTTTGCGATTACTTCGCGCCGCATTAAGAACCGATAGCGGAGTTGCCGGTCAAACTGCCGAATTGTTTCGTGCAGGTTTTCGTTGCCACGGTCTTCGGAGAGTTGATGTTTGAAAACGTTGAACGTATAACTATCGGTCGGAAGTGCATTGAAGGCATCCGACGCGGGCTGCCGATACGATGTGGAATTTGAAATAGCAGGCGTTCCCATTATGCTAAGGAGCGGAATGTCCTGATGATTTTGAATGTGATAGTGCGGCGCAAGGTAATTGACCAGCAGCAAGACGATAAAGACAACGCAGAACAGTCCACTGACGGCAGCGGTCGCTAACGAAAGATAGTATAACTGTTTTACGCCCGGCACCGGACTTGTATTCAAAACGCTTGTATTTTCAATACTGGACATCGGCTGACTAATTTCTTTGAAGGGATTACTTTTTTGCGATTATATCGAACTATGCGGGTTTAGCAAGGTGATTACTGTATTTCTCAGTCCGATTGCAAGTTTTTTTCCCTAACAATTTTGCAGTTTCTTCGTATTAACGTAAGTGCGGTGCGTCAGCGTCAAAGTTTTGCCAAAAGTTTTCATTCACGGAGGTTAAAATAAACACT
>WRCR01000356.1 GCA_009783865.1 Planctomycetaceae bacterium
ATCTTTTCGGGAAAAATTCAACGAAGAACAGATTGCCGAAGTCCGAAAGGGTCTCCCGAAGATGATTGATTTCATGCAAAAATTGCTGGGGAGTAAACAGGGTGAATTGAGAGGCGATGCGCTGAGCGATGAGCAAAAGAGCAATATGATTTTTCAATGCTGGAATCAGGTACTCGACTCGCCGCTTCAACCCAATGACCAATCGGTTTACATGGTGGTGACGACTTATTCAAGCGCGCTGCAACATTTCAAACAGATGGGGCGCGATGCGGATGCCGCAAAACTGGAGAGCATGGTCGAAAAAGCCGCCGAGGCGAATCCGATGATTGACGCTGTGATTGCACAATCCATGATGGGCGAATCGATGCGTCCCGGCATGGGCGAATCGATGCGTCCCGGCGGTGCGGCGGATTTCATCTCTTGTCTTCGGGCGATGAAGGCATTCCTTGATAACTTCGATGGACAACTCGGTGAACTTGAAGACATTGAAGAAACGGAAGAAGAAATGGCTCTGTTTAGTGAAGCCGATGTGGTTATCGAAGCACTCGTAGAAAGTTCGCCTGCTAAATCCGTTGTCTTCGACCCGCAATTTGAAGCGTTTAAGAAGGGAATCGAGCGTTTTAAGAAAGCAGTCAAACGGATGAACGAAACGGCGGCACAACCGCCGACGCAGTCGGCGGCTCTCTCGCAGCAGTTCTCGCCAGCGACGATGCCGTATTTGTTCGATAATTATATGAGGTCTTATCTCATACGTATCGTGTCTTCCGTTCGGGATATTATGGGAACCGGAGACAGTGCCATGCAGCAAGTCATGATGTCGAGCGGTATGCAGGTGGTGTTGCCGGTTGTGCCGGAGAAGGATAAAAAGGAAACGAAAGACGAAAAGAAACCTCTCACGCCGGAACAGTTAGAGCGAATCACTGCCGCCGAAAAGGAAGTATATCGTCTGCTCGACTATTACTTCGAACAAATGAATGAAATCGGAGAGCCGCCGACTACGTCGACTATCACGTCGGCGGTCACGGCGCAGAAGAAACCCACGCCGCCGAGTTTATCAAATTACAAGGATTACTTTGACCGCAATCGGACGCTTCAGAGTTACGAATTGAACAATCTCCTTCAGGGGCAAACCCCGGGTTCACCGATGGTTATCCATCATACGATGCCTTCGGGACAAACGCTTCTCGGTGCGTATGGTTTCTTCAAGGCGGCGGATGAGTTTGTGAAAGGCGAGGAAAAAAGTTTCGTCAAACGTTTCAACACCTATCTCGACAAAAAGGTTGCCGATGGAACCGATGCCGACAAAACCCGTATCGAACTTGCCAGAAAGATGTTCGAAACACAAGGTGCGACTGCGGGTATGATGCCCGCAATGATAACGGGCGGCGGTCGAGCGGAAGAACTAAACATCGATGAAAAAATCAAAGAACTGGAAAAAGAACAAAAGGAACTTGCCGACAAAGGGGAAACACTCGATTTCCGAAAAGCATTTGTCCTCGTTCTCTTGCATAAACAGAAAGGCAATATGCTCAAAGCGGTCGAGTATCTCGATGCTTTGACGATGACGGCATCGGGCGACATCCGCTATCGGGAACAAGTAGTGCTGAAATTATTCGCAGCACTAACCGATGACCCGGCAATGAGAAAACGTGCCGAAACCGCCGTCCAGCGGCTGCTCGGCTATCAACTTAACGGTAATGAAATGAAGGACTTACGGCAGACCCTTCGTATTCTTAACCGCAATGAAGAAGCCGATAAAATCCGCGACCGCATGCTGGCAATCGTGACCGATATGCAGACGCAGTATGAACTTCTCAATGAACTCCAAAACGACCCCAACAAAGAACGGACGGTGCAATTCGCGCTGAAGATATTCCGTTCTCCGGCAGTTCGCAATGCGGCAAGCAGCAGCCGAAACGATTATTCCCGGCATGTCCGCGACAGAGCGTTGGATATACTGCAAAAGAACGGCAAACTCACGGAAATAGTCGAACAAATCGAAGCGCAGTGGAAGAGTTCGCCCGGCTCGCTGGACATCATGACAGCACTTGCGGACATCTATAACAAGGCGGGACGAAAAGACGAGGCGAAAAAAATCGCCAAAGAAATCGGCGAAAAAATGCCCGACGATGCTGCCAAAATGACGGCATACGCCAATCTCCTGCAAAATCTCGGCATGAATGACGAAGCGGCAAAGTGGACGTTGAAAGCCATTGCAAAAAATCCCGACCAGATACTTCAGAATTTCTGGCAGTATGAGCAGAACTTCCGAAATTCCAAGCAGATACCGCAGTTAATCGCCATCTTGAAGACGGTCAAGCCGCAGCGTCTTGCGGGGCAGTTTGGCAGCTTTTCCTATCGGGTATCGGAATGGCGGAAAAATGCCGAGACAAAACAAGCCGCCGAAGAACTGGTGCAATACATATGGGCAATGGAAGGGGTTTCCGACGCTGAACGCCGGGAAGGTCGCGCCAATTTTGTCCGCTCTCTTTCGCACAACACAGTCGACTTAGAGTATTACTCCATGTTTCACGAAGTCATGTTCGATGCGGTTTCCCCGCAAGAGCCGAAGACGACAGCCGCGGGCAGTTCCGTTGTTTATCAATCCCCTTCGCAGAGTCCGTTTTCGGTTTATAGTTGGTCGCAGGACAAATGTTATTCCGTTAGTACCTCATTTTTCGACCTTGCCGAAAAGAAAAAGATTCTCGAAGAGACGAAAAAGGAATTTCAAAAGGCGGTCGAAGGTCACGAAGCAATCGATGCAAAGAAACGAGATAAGAATCAATACCGCAATGCCCGGCTTGCGCTGGCGGTCAATGAAATTCGTCTTAAGAATGCGGATGCCGCTGTTAAACTGATTGAAGCCGTTATGAAGGAAGCAGGCGGACCGGAAACACGCTACGACAATTCCGGGCTTGTTATTGCTATGGAACTCTCGACGCTGGATAACAATCCGGCGGCAGTGGAATTGGCTATCAAGTTGTTCGAGGAACAACTCAAGAGCAATCCCGATGCTTCGCACATGGAACGGGTCATTGTCGTTCCGCTTTACAAACTTTATTTCAAGACAGACCGGGGCGAGGAAGGACGCGCTTTGGCACTGGAAAAACTGCGGGAATGTTTCAAGTTTCTCAAACTGTGCGATACTAACGGTCAGTATCAAACCGGCAGCCGTTATTATAGTTCTTATGACCTTCAGGAGACGGTTCTCACCATGAGCCGTATCCTGCTCAACTCCGGCAGCACTTTCGATTTGATGGTGATTTACCGGACAATGTACGATGGACAATCGTGGGTCAAAATAATGAGAGAACGGCAGAATTACCGTCTTCGGGATATTGACGCAATTTCCAAAGACCTTGCGGGAAAAATCACCGCAAAGGACTTTATCGAAAAATTGGAACAATTGGTTCCGAGTGTAGAGGAGACGGCAGACAGCAGACGGCAGACGACAGGAGGGGGACAGGAAATAGCGGCGTTGCCGATGCTGCTGGGTCACTATGTCAATTCGGTCAATTTAGCCGGTTCTCCGTCAAATAAAGACCTTTGGGGTGCTTCGGCAACTCTTGACTGGTTCAAATTGCTCTCCTCAAAGGAAAAGAATGAGTTGCCGCTGCCCGAAGGTTCCTTGTCGGGAATTCGATTCGCCGACGCGCTTGCCGTCGTTGCCAAGGAAAATCCTGAACGTTATGCCGCCGTCAAGAAAGCCCTTGAAGCATTGGAAAAAACTGCTCCCGAAGAGCCGACTGTTCTGATTGCTCTGACCAGTTGCCGCTTGATTGACCGCGACCATGCTGCCGTAGAGTCGATGCTGCGCCACTGTGTCGAATGGACAAAAGGGGAAAAAACGAAAGGTGAGTCGAATGAGCAGATTTATCTCGGATTCTGGAGCATACTCAAAGGGATATTTGCCGATGAAGTTTTGATGGCAAAGCCGGAAGTACGCGCCGATGTTGAAATGTTATTCCGTTTTGTCGGAGGTTTGACCGGTAAAATTGTTGTTGCCGGTACGCCGGAAGACCGCCGCGCTATGACAGCCGGACTTTCAACGCCCACTCAAGCATTTTTCCTTGACGTAAAGCGGCACGCTCCTGAAGAGTTGTTCAAAAAGTTTCAACCCGATTTCGATACAAGGGTTTTTGAAAGATTCCTTATGCCGAATCCGGGGTTCTTGACTCCCAATCTGAATACGCAGCGCAATCAGATTGCCGAGCAACTTTCCGAAGGTGTCGTGCTTGCTCCCCGTCCTGTGATGCAGGTCTTCCGCAATGCCTTTGCTAATGGCTATCCTCCGCCGCAAGGCGGCGGTACTTTAGGGCGGGTTAATTCGATGTACCTGATGTTTGTATTCGGTCGGGTTCTCGAATCGGCACGCAATGCTAACGTTGAACCCGTTGCAGTTTATGAGACGCTTCGGGACATCGTTCTGCCGGAAAAGAATGACAAGAAGCCGTTCCTTGCCGAATACGGTGACCTCGGCGGCGAAAACGGTTATTTCCG
>WRCR01000357.1 GCA_009783865.1 Planctomycetaceae bacterium
AACGCCGAAGATTTCCACAAGACATGCGCAGACGCTCCCTTACGGAAGCACGCCGCTATTCATGTCTTTTGGTTATCTTCACTCGGCTATTGCCGTTTGCAACGTGAAAAATAACCAATCCGTCCTTGCCCGTTTCTATGAAACGGGGCTAAACGGCTATTGAATTGCTGACGAACTCTAAATTGTATCTCATCCGGCACCACACCGGACGGGTATTTTAATTACAGATATAGTGCATCACATTTTTTCAATGATTGCAATAGGCGGGGATTTTTTTTGTTAAACCGGCGGGCTTACGCCCGCCGGTTTAACAAAAAAAATCTCAATCTCAAACTGGCGGGGGTAACCCCGCCGCTCTTAAACGAATAACGTTAAAAAGACATGCAGTCGGACTGCGCCGGTTATCACCGGCGGCTCGTAATAAATAGAGTTGTTCGGGAACCAACATTTTTTGCGTAGGTAGGAATCCAGAGGAACTGGTACAACCTTTTACGTCTAGATTCCCGCTTTTGCGGGAATGACGGTTGAACATGTCTAATGAAACTAAACACGTTTTTCCATTTGTTCCGAAGCATTATTCAGACCGGTTATGATTTCGTCAAGAACAGCGTCAGCATCTATTTTCGTTATAACATCAATGCTGTACGACAGTTCCGGCAGCCGCCGAAAATCAAAAACGGTCATTCCTTTTGTGATATGTCCCTTAACTTCAACATCGCCCGTCATTTCGCTCGTCTCAAAGAGCCGCGGGTGCGTTGCCGCAATGTACGTTATCAAATCGTGAATATGAACACCTTCCAATCCATAGTTTTGATGATAGGCGCGGATTGCCGGTATGAACATACTCCGCAGCAGTGTTCCCAATTTTGTTTTTTCGTCAGGAAATTGCTCCAAATCATTGAGACGCAAAAGAATCTTATTGGTAACATCAAGCGGCACAAGTGTTTTCGTACAAGGCGAATGCCAAACAATGCGGGCAGAAACCGGGTCGGCATAAAAATTAAACTCGGCGCAGGGCGAAATGTTGCCGCGGGCATTTACCGCTCCGCCGGTGATGTAAATGTGCCGGAGCATTTTCGGCAACTCGGGGTCCCGCCGAAAAGCCCTCGCAATGTTCGTCAGCGGTCCCATACAAATAATCATTACATTTTCGGGGTCGCTGCGGACAATGTCGCAAATCACCTTTTCCGCCGGATGCTGCGAGCGCAGTTCCGCAACCGGCAGCGGTGTTCCGCCCAAGCCGTCAATTCCGTGAACTTGCCGGAAAGTAATCGGCAAAGTGCCGTCCGGTGCTGTTCCCATTCCGATACGCGGCAGACGCGGCGGGTCAAGAAACTCGATAATCGCCTGAAGATTCTTTGCCGCAGCAGAAGCAGGTACATTACCACCGACACTGGTTACCGCAAGCAACTCGACTGCGGGGTCGTATGCAGCCAAGGCAATAGATGCCGCATCTGCAATACCGGGGTCAACATCAAGTATAATCTTTTTCGGCATGAGTACTTCACTTATAAAATCAGGAACGTACTTGTTTTGCTATTGCGGAAAAATCGTCTTTCAATGAACGGTACAGCGATTGATACACTTCCATACCGTTTCGATAAACCGCTGCGTTTTCCGCATTGGGCTCTGTTTCGTCAACAGCACGAATCACTGCCTTGCACGCTTCGGCAATACCGGAGTATTCACCGCCGCTGACCATTGCCAGCAAGGCAACGCCGAAAGCGGGACCTTCTTCGGAATTGACGGTTGCGACTTTCCGGTTAAACACATCCGATTGAATCTGCCGCCACAGCGGACTTCTTGCGCCACCGCCGGTTGCACGAATCTGTTCAACGGGAACCTCCAGTTCTTCTGTAACTATTTTGAATGAATCGTTCAGCGAATACGCAACGCCTTCCATGATGCTTCGGATAAAATGTTTGCGGGTATGCTGCAAGTTTAATCCGATAAAACAGCCGCGGGCATTCGGGTCAGCATGCGGCGTTCTTTCTCCGCTCAAATACGGAAGGAAAAAAAGTCCTTCGCTGCCGACCGGTACCTGCGCTGCTTCTTCGTTAAGGAGTTGATACACGTCGATTCCTTTTTCGTTCGCCTTCTGAACAAGTGTTTCGCAGAATTGATTCCGAAACCATTGCAGCGAACCGCCGCTGGAAAGTGTAACGCCCATCTGATGCCACTTGCCGCGGACTGCATGGCAGAAAGTATGCAGCCGCCCCAGCGGGTCAATGCGGACTTCGTCACTGTGAACAAAGACCACGCCGCTGGTGCCGATGGAAGTCGAGAGAAGTCCGCTGGAAACAATACCCGTTCCAACTGCACCGGCAGCGCAGTCGCCGGCACCGCCGACAACGATACAATTCGTTGTCAAGCCGAGCAAGTCAGCCGCTTCTTTCGTCAACTTGCCGGTGATGTCTTCGGATTCGTGAACCTTGCCGAAAAGATTGATGTCCAAATGCAGGGCATCGAGCAGCGGTTTGCTCCATTGCCGTTTCGCAACATCGAGCAGCAGCATACCGCTGGCATCGGAGACCTCGGTTGCATATTCGCCGGTCAACTGCCGCCGGATTTCGTCTTTCGGCAGAAGTATTTTGCAGACCTTTTCAAAATTTTGCGGCTCATTATTCCGCAGCCAAAGAATTTTCGGTGCGGTGAAACCGGTCAGAGCGGGATTTGCAACGAGTTGAATGAGTTTGCTGCGTCCGCCGACGGCATTTTCGATTTCATTACATTCGGCGACAGTCCGCTGGTCGTTCCAGAGAATTGCGGGTCGGACTACATTGTTGTTCTTGTTGAGAAATACGCTGCCGTGCATTTGTCCTGACAGACCGATGCCTTTGACATCGGACGGTTTCAACCCTGCTTTTTCGACTGTTTTGCGGACTGTTTTAACGGTTGCGTTCCACCAGTCGTCGGGGTTTTGTTCGCTCCAGAGCGGTTTGGGGGAATAGCACGGATATTCTTCGATTGCCGTTGCGAGAATTGTTCCGTCGGGTTTGACTGCCAGCGTTTTCGTACCGGAAGTTCCAATGTCGATTCCAATATAGACCATTGTCGGAGATTGTGAAAAGGGAAAACATCAATAATACATTATTTCATTTTCTCATATCTCGGCGGGGATGTCAATACGTCTAGGGTAAAGACATACGGTTGCACTACGGGCTTGAGTCCGCCGTTCACTTTTGCTAGAATAATTTCACACGTTTAGATTGTTTCGATTATTCCTATTTTGACGATTGATACCATGCTGCGTTTTTGCCTTGCCTCTCTCGTATTGTGTTTTGCCGTTTTATCCGCTTCAGCAGAGAACGTCCGCTGGAATAACTCGTTGTCATTCTCCGGCGGCGGTATTTGGACGATTCGGATTCCGCTCGCCATCGAAAACGGTACTACTGCACCGATTGAAGGAAAACCAATCAAAGTGCAGTTGCCGGAAACCGTGAAGCCGCCGGTAGTTAGGGAAATCCGCATCACCAAAGAAGACGGACAAGAAGTTATCTTCTCCGTCTTTAATGCAAAGAACGAACGAGTATTCGACGGCGAACTTGCCAAGGATTCTTACCTGATGATTCCCGCCGATTGCGACCCCGGCAAGAAGACGGTTTATTTCCTCTATTACGGCAACGAGAAAGCCGAAGTCGTTCCCGATTATCTCGAAGCAGGCGGCGCATTCTCAAACGGCGACTTTGAAGAAGGCGGCGGAGCATTACCGCTGCACTGGGTTTCCGACCGGAACGATGCCGCTCATCAAAATCTCTGGGTCAACGAAAATCCGAAGAGCGGAAAGAAATGTATGAAAACCGTTATAAAAGACGGCGAAGCACCAAGTTGGTTTGCCGTCCGGCAGACAATTTTCTATCCGATAGTGCCGGGCGGGAAATATAAATTCTCCGGCTGGGTGCGCAGCGAAAATGTCAAAGGACGCACCGGCTGGTTCGTACACATCGGCAATTCCACAAGGGGCGACATCGTCAACCGAGTTTTGACCCCCGAACCGCCGTCAGCGGAATGGAAAGAAATCACTATCGAACTCACCGCGCCGGAAAATGCTGACCGGGCAACAGTCGGGACCGTCCTCTACGGAACAGGAACAGCATGGTTCGACAATGTTTCTTTCGAGCGGATTGACAAAGAAAAAACACTGCAATTTGCTGTTGGCGAACCCGAAATCATTCCGTATAAAGTATACGAAGCGGAAAAAGAATTCGCCGTTCTTGACGAAAATGATTATCTTTGCCGGTCAACGTTCCGCATTATCAACGATTCGGATAAACCGCTTGAAAACGCAGTCGTTCTGATGACCTTGCGCGGTGCTTTGGCGCACGGCTTGCGGGGAACAATGAAAGACGTAACTCTCGTAATGGGAAGCGGTGCGGAACAAAAGAATATACCGGTCAACATTCTCGATGCTGCTAATCATCGTCTTTCGGCAAGAATCAGTGTGCCGGCAAAGGCGGTGCAGTATCTCA
>WRCR01000358.1 GCA_009783865.1 Planctomycetaceae bacterium
ATTATTGACAACAACCCATTGTTTCTCCACGACTTCACCGGCTAAAAAGTTGTGGTCCTTGCTCGTGAACGCTCCTTCTTTCCCTGCAATGTAACCCAGTAGCGGCATATTGTTGCGCAAAAGTGCTTTGGCAGCATGCGACGGAATCCAATCGTCGCGTTCAAACGCCAAATCGATGCGTTCATACCGCTGCTCCTGAAAATCAGGACTGAAACCGGGACGCTGCAAGTTATCCCAATCCGTGACGTAATTCTTGCGTGACTTGTCCACGCCGGGACGCAAACTCCACAAACGACCGTGTTCCCAATACGAATTGATCGACAGTCCCCAAGTGCGGAACGCCCGCCAGTTGTCGTGAATGTACCTCGCCAAAATCGGGTCTTGGTCAGTGAACTCCCGCGAACCAAGTTGAGCGGGATAATCCCAGCGGCACCAAACAGCACCGTCCCTAAATTTCTGTGCCTCCCAGCGCAGGTTCCGCTTTTCCGGTTCGCCGATGTTGAACGCTTTGTCGCCGATGAACTGGGCGTTCCACTCGGCATTACAAAATTCCCACGGCACCGGCGCGCTGCCGAATTCGCGTTTGCCTTTGTACCAGCCGCGATACATTGCCCAGTCCCACGTGAACGGCACGCCGTATTCGCAGGTGAACATCGGTTTCGTACCGACGGTCGCCCAATGTCCGAACCAGTCGGACATTTCCTGCACGGGAATCCAGTTGCCGTAAAAATTGCTGATGTGCATCGGTCCCAAATTGCCCGATGCGTGATGATATACGATGCGGCTGGGGTCGAGTTTCTTCACGATTGCTTCCGCTTGACTCGCTTTTTCGAGATTGGTTTTCGCCCACCGACTGCGCGGTGCGGCAATGCCGTCCATCAAGAACGGGTTCATGTCTTCGTTGTAGCCCGTAGAGTTGTGACTCATTGAATAGAAAATCACCGAAGGATGGTTTTGCGCTTCCTTTACGAGGAATGATGCTATACGCTCGTAGCCGTTGGGTGCCGGAGTACCGGCTAAATTGTCCCATTCGAAATGTCCGAAATGGGGCTGCGCAAAGGATACGAGCATTCCAACGTCATCGGCGGCGCGCAGTATTTCGGCGAAACTGATGAACGAACCCGGATTGCAATCGTAATTGTGCGTGTAAACAAAATTGACACCGAAACTCTTCAATCGCAGCATCGATTCCTTCGCCGCTTCATAATTTGCCAGTGCCGCTCCGACCTGTGCATTATCCAGCGGCACGCACGACAGCCAAATTCTCGTGCCGTTAAGGTACAAGTCGCGCCCGTCTATCCAAAACTCGCGGAAACCGAAACGAATGGGAAATGTTGTGTCAAGAAACCGTGCTGCACCTATTGGTATGAGACCAGCATCAGACGTGTTCTTTTCAATACTAACTGATAATTCGTACATGTTTTCCGGTGTGTGAATATCCCAAAGTTTTTTCGGCAGCCAAGGAAATTTTTTAACAAAAATTTGTTCGTTTCCAATATCACGTCCGCGAAACATGTATTTGAGCGTCATAGTACCACTTCCTTCGGTTTTCTCTCTAAAAATCGAAATTTCCAATCCGTATTGTGTTTCCGGTTCGAGGTTTTCCAATACTGCGCTGACGGTAATCTCCTTATTTCGTACCGACGTTTCGATTTTCACATCGGTAATACGCGGTCCTTTGGGTTCGGAGACGAGCCAGACATCGCCGCAGAAACCGCGCCGGTTGATGGTCACCGCTCCGCGTTTCGGAGCGTTGGTGTCGCCGAACAACGCAATCACTTCGGCATGGGGCAACGCCGTAACTTCGATGCTCAACAGGTATTTCTTACCGGGCTGGCAAACATCGGTGAGGTCAACGGTACCAGCGGGATACAAAATCTCACCGACTGTTTTGCTGTCGGTGACTTGTTCGTCACCCCCGCGCAAGCGGGGGTCTAGAGAAACAGGGTTCACATCCTTCGTTTGGATTCCCGCTTGCGCGGGAATGACGATGTTTTTGACGTACACCACAGCGCGGGAATTAACGTAATCCGCCTGCAATAAAATCCGCCGCTTTTTCCAATTCGCCGGTATCTCGATTTCCCGTTGATACCATGCCTTCGTTACGCTGCGGAGTTGCGTATTTTTCCAATTTGGATGCGCATGAACCTGTTGACTGTCCTTCTGCATCCAATCGGTGATGCCCGGAATCGAACCGGGGACTTTGAAGTAACCCCAGTTGTCCGTCGGGGGGCGTATGCCCCCCGCTCTTGCGCCGTCTCCCACCGGTTGCCAACGCCATAAGCCGTTGATGCTGACCTTCTCCCGCGTTGCCGTGGTTTCCTTGTGCGCTTTGTCAAGGTCCCACACGGCTTTAACACCATCAGGCAATACATCGTCGGCATTTAACCGGTACTCCGCTAAAAACACGGCACAAAACAACATAATAAAACAGAATAGAATACGCATTTGTTTTACCTCACCATTAGAATTGAATGTCCGCTGTCATAATTAACGAGCGGACAAAGAAAAACAGACATAAAACCGTCAAGCGTTTCATAATAAATCCTTATTAGAGACGGCGGTTAAACAGCCGCACATATTCCGGCATCCCGCCAATCAATGGACGCAGATATTCCAAACATTTTTCCGTGACGAACAAGTTTTCATCGTCAATGAATTCGTCCGGCATCGGCTTTTCGCCCAGAGCAACTTCGGATAACGGAGCCGTTCCCAATTCGCAAGAATACGGGGCATTGGACTTCCGCAACAGCGTCACCATAACACCGCTGTTTCCTTCAACCGCCAGTTTAACTGCTTGTTGTCCGCAGGCGTATCCTTCTTCGATGTCCAGTGCAACCGTCCTGTCAGCCGCACACATCTGAAGGGATTCGCAAATTTGAAATTCGCCGCGCCAGCCGAATTTTTGCGAAAGAAACGCATGCAGAACAACGGCAGCACTTGCGCCGCCCATTGCACCGAACTCGACATTGGAAAATTTATCGGAGGTTGCCGACGCGCTAATCGGCTTGCCGTTTTCATAGCAAACACCTTCGCCGCAAACAACGCTTACCCAGCCGAACTTGTTAAATGTTTCCTCGGCTTTGGCAAGAAATTTTTCTTTGATAAACGGTCTTTCCGGCAAGAGAATGATGTGCGGTGCGTCGTCTTCGTTTTGTTTTGCAACTGCTGCCGCAGCGGGAAGCCAGCCGGCAGAACGTCCAACCGTTTGGAAAACAACGAATTGGTCAACCCGTTTCATGTCTCTTGCAAGCATACCGGCTTGTTTCACGGAAAGAGCAACGAACCTTGCTGCCGAAGGAAACCCCGGCGTATGGTCGGTTGCAAACAAATCGTTGTCCACCGTTTTGGGAACGCCGACACCGCGTAGTTCATAACCTTTTTCGCCGCAATACTTTTCGACACGGTGTATCGTGTCCATCGTATCGTTTCCGCCGATGAGAAAATAATACCGGACGTTATATTTTTTCAACTGTTCCAGTACTTTCGGAAAGTCCTCGTCTTTGAGTTTATAGCGGCAACTGCCCAGTGCACTGGACGGTGTTGTTTTGAGACCTTCGATGGTCTCCGGCTTTTCTTTTCCGAGGTCGATAACTTCGTCTTTCATGAAGCCCTCGATGCCGAACTGCATACCGAGTACTTTTTCAATAGCGGGCTGTTTCAGGGCTTCCTGAATAATGCCGCAGAGCGAAGAATTGATGACCGACGTTGGACCGCCGCTTTGTCCGAGTATTGCGTTTCCTGTTAACATATCTGTAAAATTCTGTAAAAGGGTTAGTAAATGAAGGTAATACTCTGTTATTGTAACCGCAACGCATACGTTTTGCAATAAGGGCTAAATAAACGGCGGACTCTAATCCCCGCATAACTTTTATACTCTCTTGATTTCTATTCCAAAATACGCTCAAATCATGTCCAGAGTAAAATTTAATCCTTCTTAACTTGAAAGGACCTTTGTTATGAGAAAGACCTTACTCGTATTAGGAACCGTTGTGATTTTGTTCGCTGCGCTGTTCCGGTTTGAATTTGTGTCCGCCGACGCAGTCGGCGGCTCTCGAAATGCTGGCGGGGAGCCGGCGACTGTGTCGCCGCAGCCGAACCCTGTCAAGGAAGGAACCTTCACACCGCTCCAGCCAGTGCAGGATAAAAAGAAAGTCAAGATTCGCGGGCGTGTTCTCATGCCAAACGGCGAAGTTGCCGAAGGAGTCAACTGGATGTTTGCCGGTTATGGTACCTCTGACAACTGGAAGATTTCCAACGGCGCCGGACCGTATGAGCCGCGCATTGACTTCGCAACGCTGGGACCGGAGCAGTTGAAGGACAAAGAAACCGTTGACCTCGGCGATATTCTGATTGATTCGGACAAGGCAGTCGTTGAGCCGGACGCGTGGACGGTAACATTGTTCAGTGAATTGGCGGACAAGGTCAAAAGCGGCGAAAAGAAATCG
>WRCR01000359.1 GCA_009783865.1 Planctomycetaceae bacterium
AGGAAGAGTTTGATAGTTGGCGGTCAGAGACAACGCTGGAGTTATTACGGGAGAACGGATACGATAATTTTATGCGTCGGTTATCAAAGTTGAGTATGTTTTATAAACTAGATGTTCCAGATGAGACTAAGGTTTTGTCGGTAGTAGGTTTAGAAAATTATTTGAAGAAGCACAAGGGTCGGATGGACTATTTTGGACGGTTGCGGGATGGTCGGAGTATTGGCAGTGGTCAGGTTGAGGGTGCGTGTAAGAGTTTGGTTGGGAGACGGTTGAAGCGGACTGGGGCGAAGTGGCGAATAGCGAATGCCAATCGGATGTCGGCGGTCTGCGCGATACTTTATACCGACCAATGGGAAAGTTACTGGAAGCACTGACGGAAATTATTTACTCGCACCCACTTTTGCTATTGACTTTATCTAACGAAAAACTTACTCTCCGCTAAAGTTGCCTAGATTCCTTGGTTTTTGCGGAGTTTCACCATAATGTCCGTTCCGTTCCCCGTGTTATGCCGGATTTTACTCTGTTTCGTTCTGTGTACCGGCATTATTTTGTTGCCGGGCTGTTCTCCTTTTCAATCTTTTGGAAAAAAAGATAAAAATAAGAAGTTGATACCCGATAAAATCGCTGATGATATTTCCGGCGGGAAAACGATGCTCATCGGCGATTATATTTCCATCAACAATATGAACTTCGTAGAAGTCCGCGGTGCCGGCCTCGTACAAGGACTATCCGGTACCGGCGGTGATGACATCAATTCGCAGGAACGGCAACTGGTGTACGAAGACATGCAGAAACGCGGACTCCTCGATATTAGTGCCCGGCTGGCAAGTCCGACTACCGCCGTTGTCAACATTGTCGGATATGTGAAACCGGGAATTCAAAAAGATGACCTCTTCGATGTCAAAGTAATGTTGCCGGCGGAGACCGATGCAAAAAGTTTGCGAGGCGGCTGGCTGATGAATTCACCGTTAAAAGTAATGGCAGTTCTCGACAGTTCAATGAAAGAAGGCAAGCCATACGCTTTCGTTGAAGGACCCATTCTTGTTGACCCTATGGCAACCGAAACAACTAATGCTGCCGGTTTGAAAAGCGGGGTAGTATTGAGCGGTGCGCGTTCCAAGATTTCCCGACCGATTTATCTGAACATGAAACCCGATTATGCGTCGGCGTTTATAACTGACCGCATCGCCAAAGAAATTAATAACCGGTTTTATATCAATACCGGTCAGAAAAAAGGGATGGCAACGGCTGATTCGGACGTTTTGATTGTCCTCGATGTACATCCGACTTACCGAAATAACGTTGCCAGATATGTTCAGATAGTCCGCTCGATTGCCTGTTATGAAACTCCCCCGAAGCAAATGAAGCGGATTGAAAAACTCAAGGAAGAATTACGGGTTCCCGAAACATCGCAGAGGGCATCTTTCCAGTTAGAGGCGTTAGGCAAGTCCGGTATCGAACCGCTGAAAACGGTATTGAAGAGTACCAATACCGAAGTATTATTTAATGCCGGTACTGCACTTGCTTATCTCGGCGATGGTTCGGCGGCAAAGATTCTTGCCGACATTGCGAGAAAAGAACCGGCGTTTCGTGTGTTTGCTCTTGATGCGTTGAGCGTTTTGAAACAGGACATCGAAGCCGAGTTATGTTTGCAGGAATTGCTTCAGGTTCCCAGTGCCGAAACGCGATACGGTGCGTTTCGTGCGTTGTGCTATCGCAATCCGTATGATAAAACAATTCGCGGAGAAGTGCTGCGGAATGAAGGCGGCAGTCAGTTCAGTTATCACGGAATAACGACAAACGCACCGCCGATGGTACACATAACGAAGTCGTCGCGCCCTGAAGTTGTTCTCTTCGGGAATGATATTCATTTGAAACGTCCTTTCACGCTCAATGCGGGACCGAAAATTTTTGTGAATGGGCAAAATGAACAGGTCGTTATTACCCGATTCGGTCGTCTTGATGAAAAACGAACTGTGACGAACAAACTTGACGACATCATTCGGGCGGTGGTTGACTTGGAAGGTACCTATCCTGATGTTTCACAACTGATTCAAGAAGCGGCGCGGGATAATTCCTTATCCTGCCGGCTGGAAATTGATTGTCTGCCGGAAGAATATCGGATTTACCGCCGACCGGGCGGAAGTCCAGAAGAAGAAAGTTTGCGTGAAATCAAGGTCGCCGACAAACTAACGCCTTGGCAGCGGATGAATCCGAAGGTATGGTTTGAGGCAAATCCCGGCGGCAAGTCCTCCGATGAAGTTGAACTGCCGAATCGCACAGACAGAGAATAAACCGACATGCTGACCGCTGTTGAACTAAACGGATTTAAGAGTTTTCCTAACCGGACTAAATTGGAGTTCGAAGGCGGAATCTCTGCGCTTGCAGGTCCTAACGGTTCAGGAAAGTCAAACATCGTTGATGCGGTTAAATGGGTTCTCGGCGAACAGAGCATGAAACGTCTGCGGGGCAGCGAGTCCACGGATGTTATCTTCAACGGCAGTGCAAGTCGCGCACCGTCCGGTGCAGCCGAAGTAACGTTGACGTTTGACAACAGCAGCCGTCTTTTCGATTTGGACACGCCTGAAGTACACATCACCCGAAGAATTTACCGCCGCGGTGAAGGCGAATATCTGATTAACCGGCAGGCAGTCCGCTTGAAAGATATAAAGGATTTATTGAGCGGAACCGGTCTCGGAACACAAGCATACAGCATCGTTGAGCAAGGACGTGTGGAATCGCTGTTGAGTAGTTCGCCGATACAACGGCGGGTTATCTTTGAAGAAGCAGCGGGGATTAGCCGATTCAATGCAAGGAAACAGGAAGTTGAACGCCGGTTCGAAAGAATCGAACAGAACCTTTTGCGGCTCAGCGATAAGGTTGCGGATTTAGATAATCAACTCAAGAATGCGAGAAGTCAGGCGGGCAAAGCACAACTCTATAAGCAATACGCTGACCAGTTGCAGGAATACCGGATTCAAGCGGCGTTGCTGGATTACCGGAAAAACGCCGTTTGTGCAGACGGATTAAAACGACATATGGACGAATTATCGGAAAACAGCGGCAAGTTGACGGAACTTGTCAACGAAAATGAAAAATCCTTGTCGTTGTTCAGCGAAGAAATTGAAACCGCCGATAAAAAAATAAAAGGCATTGAAAATGCTCTGGCAGCAACGCGGGAAAAGATTGTCAGCGAAGAATCCAGTATCGAATTGCATACGGAACGGTGTGCCGAGTTGGAAAAAGAAATAACGCTGAACGGAAAACAGTTACTGGAATTAAACGGAAAGAGTGCTGATATTGAAGAGGCAGCGCAGAAGACCGCCGAAGATATTCGCACCGCCGAGATGTCGAAAGAAGAAGTGACGCAAACATATCAGCAACTGGAAAAACGCAGCGAAGAACTTGCGGCACTTCTCAATAGCAGGAAAGAAGAACTCAACGTACTTCAAAAAGAAAAAGAAGGAAAGAGCAGGCAGAACGCAAAATTGTCCGGTTCAATCAGCGGAACAAGTTCCCGGCTGACAACGCTGGAACAAACGCGGGAACAGAATGCCGCCCGCATTGAAAGGTTTCGTCTCCATAATGAAGAGTTGCGGCAGCAGTGTACGGAATTGCAAACCATCACGGAACAACTTGAAAAACTAGCGGCAGAGAAACAGGAACAATTATCGGCGGTTAAATCGGGCAAGAGTTCCCGCGCACGTGAGTTAACCGGTTTGCTGCAAGAGTTGTCCGAACTGAAACAGCGGCACAGCGGAATGAAAGAAAGAGCATCGGTTCTCGAAGAGTTAATCCGAAAGAACGAGGGCTTGAATCCGGGCGTGAAAGATGTATTGCAGCAGTCGAAAGCCCCGAATAATCCGTTTCGTTATGTTTTCGGATTGGTTGCCGATTTAATCCGCGTGGATGTTGATGCGGCGGCGTTAATCGAGATTGCCCTCGGCACCAATGCGCAGCATGTCGTAGTTTCACCGAAGAAGGAAGTGTTCAGTCACATTGAAAAATACTCGGCTCAATTTTCCGGCAGAGTTGGTTTTATCTGGCTTGACCCCACTGAAACGGAAGCCCCGTGGGTGAAGGCAAAGGGTTTTGCCGGAAAGCAAGGCGTGCTGGGACGCGCCGACCAATTCGTTAAAGTCGATGCGCAATTTACTCATCTCGCTAGCCGGCTATTAGGAAGAACTTGGATAGTTGAATCGCTTGCTGTTGCCAGAAAACTTTATAAGGAAAGCGATGACCGGACAAACTTCTTAACCGTTTCCGGCGAGATGCTGACACCGGATGGTGCGTTGATTGTTGGACCTACAAACTCGTCAACCGGTCTTATCACCCGCCGAAGTGAACTGCGGACGCTTGAAGAACAAATGACGTTTCTTGACGAAGACATAGCGGAAGCAGAGTCCGCTGTTGTCGCCGCAAAAGAAAGAGC
>WRCR01000360.1 GCA_009783865.1 Planctomycetaceae bacterium
GATGCTCTGGCGGTCTAGTTTTACGACAATGTCGAAACGACGGTCATCTTCATAGAGAACGCCGATAGGGTCACCGCCCAACGCAATGTTAATGAGCCGGGTCACATCTTCAATCTTTACGTTGTATCTCGCACAAAGCCGACGGTCCGGGACGATTTGCAGTTGTGCCTGCGGACCCTCTTGTTCAATATTCACGTCTTGCGCACCGGGGATACTTCGGAGCAAATCCAATGTTTGATTAGCAAGGTATGATAATACATCGAAATCGTCACCGGATATCTCCACGGCAAGTTGCGCCGAGGTTCCATTCGTATCCTGTGTTACCATGTCGATGATTGGCTGCGTAAAAGCAAATCGCGTCGTTGGAAATTCATCACGCAATCGTTTTCCCAAAGCGGCAATGATTTCCTGCTTTGTTTTGTATTGTGTCCATTGTGTTTGCGGCTTCGGAGCGACCATCATTTCAATACGGCTGCACGGAAACGGTTCGGAAAAAGCATCGGCGCGGCCTATCTGCATTGAAATAAAATCAACATCGGGATATTCCAAAACAATCTTCCGAATATCCTTACCAAATGCCGCCGTTTCATCCAATGAAGTTCCATCAGGAAAGTTGGCTTTGACCCAAATGGTTCCTTCATCCATGTACGGTAGAAACTCAACAGATTTGACGAATATGTCCTCAATCTGCTGGGCGTTTTCGATATAACCGGCACTGCGGATAACGAGATCCATACTGCCGCGTCGAAGAACACTTCCTCCAGCCGAGGCGTTGTTGGCTTCAATCGCTTCGACAATATCACCCAGTGTCAGGTCGTAATGTTCCAGTTGTGCCGGTTTAAATATCACGGCATATTGTTTAGTTAAACCGCCGAAGTTAGAGACATCTGCCACGCCGGGAACCCGCAGCAAACGGGGAATTACGACCCAATTATTGATTGTTTGGATATCCATCACGTCATGGGAACCGTCTGTTATAAGTTCATAACGAAAAATCTCACCGCATGCCGAAGTAGGTGCTTCGATTTCCGGCGAGTCTGCACCTTCCGGCAGTTCGATGGACTTGAGTTTTTCGCCGACCTGCTGCCGCGCCCAATAGAGTTCCGTACCTTCCTCGAAAATAAGGTCGACACAGGAGAGACCGAAAATCGTCTGCGAGCGGACACTCTCGACTTTCGGAACATTCCGCATTGCAATTTCAATCGGAATCGTAACTTGACGTTCGATTTCCTCCGGCGCACGACCGGGAAATGCCGTAACTACTGATACTTTCTGCGGTGAAATGTCAGGATAGGCATCAATCGGCAGATGCCGAAAAGCAAACAATCCGAAACCTATAACAACCATCGCCAAACCAAGAACGAACCAGCGATGATAAAGAGAACGTTGGATTAAGTATTCAATCATTGGGATTGCTCAATAACAGGAAAACGGTAACGCAGGCAGGTAGCCTACATTATCAAAGCATTTTTAGCGTCTCTGTAAAACACGTTAGAGTACCGGCGGTGCGCGGCATAGTGGAAGAGCGATTGTACGAACAACCGATGGAATCAATACTGGAAAAGATATGTCGGAAACAATGTCTGATTGCATCAGGAGCGGCTCGGCAGCCGCATAAACTGGGATCGCAGCACGGACGAAATCACAAATTGGACAAGTGCTTTTAGAAGCGGGAAGATTGGGTACGGATTTTGAACGGTTACTATGGGTTTCGGCAAGGGTATTGTGAACGAAGCCATGCAAAGCCGGCATCACGACAAGGGCGAATACGTAGAGAGCAAGAGCGATACAGGATACGAATCTGCTTCTGAACATATTCCCCTTTTTGTTGTAAAACTGTTTGGTAGTCACAATATACCCGCTTGTAATATACCGATTCTAATCAAACAGATTCGGTATGTCAAAGGTTCAATTATTTTTTGTTTCTTTCATTTGGAGTGATTTCATCATTGTAGGTTTCAGCAGTATAGCACCGCGTCCGGCAACGGAATCACCGTTTTGAAGTCCGTCGAGAATTTCAACAGCATCGTTTCGTGTTTCGCCGACTTTGACTTCGGCGACTCGCCATGCCTCATTGTTTTCTTGTACGAGTATGTAATCAGTGCGTCCTATGTGAATGATTGCCGCAGACGGAACAAGCAACGCTTTGCGCGGGTCTGTGCCAAGACCAATTTCTGCAAACATCCCCGGACGCAGTTTGTCGTCTGGATCTTGTAGGGAAATAAGTACCCGAAGCGACCGCCGCTCCGACGAAAGAACCGGAACAATAGCGTGAACGTTACCGACGAATTCTTGATTCGGCAAACTGAGGAATTTGGCTTCACAACTTTGTCCGACAGCGATTTGTCTCACCCAACTTTCAGGAACGTCAGCGACAATAATATCTGTATCGTGCCCCGAGGAAACAAGCATTTGCGGCTCGAGACCTTCTTGTTCCAACTGTCGAGCCAAAACCGTTTCCGTTTTTTGGGCGACTCGAATCGCTGCCTGTGCTTCGTGAACATCTTTTCGACCTTGAATCTGCGCTTGAACCAACTGCGATTGGGCTTCAGCCAGGTCTTTTTCAGTATCCGTTCCGACATTGACCAACCGCTGCATTCGTTCAACCAATTTTTGGGCGGCTTCGGTTTGGGCTTCCGCAAGTTGTTTGGTGTCAATAAGTTGCTGCTCCAAAAATGCCGTTTCAGTAACAGCGATTTGCCAATCAGTATAAGCGGTCAGCAGTGCAGACGAATTGAACTGCCAATAATCATTTCCTTTCCCATTTCCGGGACGCAAACTAGCTGCCACGACTCCGGTAACAACAACGAGCGGTGTTGAAATCTCGGTGGTTTCGACTTTTGCGACTTGTAATTTTTTTGCAAGCGGTGAATCGGGAACAATGACAATCTGTTTCGAACCAACGACATGCACTGCCATTTCTCGGCCGGCATCTGTGGAAATTGCAATGCTGGGCGTATGGCTGTGCTGAACCAGATAAACAAGGACACCAATCACCGCAACTAAACTCAAAAGATACTGGACACGTGACCATAAAACTTGGAAGGAATTCATAAAGAAACTTCTAAAAAAATGAAAGAATAACAGAGGATATAAACATGTATAATTGTAATACAATGTGAAAATTATTAAAGAGGCAATGGTCGGACAAAAATACAATAAAACACCGGCGTTACAAACAGTGTGAACAGTGTCGAGCCGGTGAGTCCCCAAACGATAACCGTTGCCAAAGGCCGCTGGACATCGCTGCCCAATCCTGTCGCAAGTGAAGCGGGTAATAGACCAAGAATCGCAATGAGCGATACCATCATACTAAGGCGCAGTAAGTCAATGCGTCCGCGAATGACCGATTCTTCAACGGAAAACCCTTGCTTAAGATATTTATAAATTCCTTTGAACATCAGCACACCGTCCATAGCGGCAATACCGAACAACGTGGCAAAGCCGACACCGGTGGAAACATTCATGTTCATGTCGCGTAAATATAAAGCCAGCGCACCGGCGGCAAACGCAAACGGAAGCGGCAGCAACAGCACACAAGCAGCCCGAACAGAACCAAAGTTGAAAACCAGCATCATGAAAATGATGCCTATCGTTATCGGAATGATGAGCATAAAATGTTTATAGGCACGCTCCAGATTTTCAAACATACCTACCCACTCGACACGGTAGCCTGCCGGTATTTCTATCTCCTGTGCAAAACGCTGTTGGGCTTCGGCAACGAAGCCGCCTTCATCACGACCGCTCACGTTGCTTCGTATTGTCAAACGCCGTCGTCCATCTGTTCGGGAAATCGTTGTTTGTCCATCCATAACACTGATTTTCGTTACCTGCATGAGCGGAATTGGCACTCCGTCCACGTTGAATACCGGCAACCGTCCGATTGCCTGCGGCGATGTCATTGCACCCCGGTCAAATCTGGCGGCAATGTCGAAACGCCGTTCTCCTTCATATAGTACACCGATAGGTTCGCCGCCCATCGCCACATTGATGACCTGAACGACATCTTCGATTTGGACGTTGTAGCGGGCACAAAGCAGACGATCCGGTTCGATTTTCAGTTGCGCCTGCGGCCCCGGTTGTTCGATGGCAGTGTCGATGGCTCCTCTAGTGTTTGAGAGTAATGTTCTTGTTTTGAGGGCAAGTTCAAGTAACACGTCGGGGTCGGAACCGGAAATTTCCACAGCCAATTGTGCCGATGTCCCATTTGTGTCGTCAATCACCTGGTCGAGTATCGGCTGCGAAAAACTGAAAGCGGTTGTCGGATATTCCTGCCCCAGCCGGTTTCTGACGGCAGCAATAATTTCGTGCTTGGTCTTGAAGTGTTTCCATTGTGATTGCGGTTTCAGACCTATCATCAATTCCATTCGGCTTGCGGTGTACGGTTCGGAATCGTCCGCTCTTCCAACCTGTACGGTGACGAAGTCGA
>WRCR01000361.1 GCA_009783865.1 Planctomycetaceae bacterium
AAATTTGTTCCGTTCATCGACAAATTTTGCCGCGAAGAAGATAAATATCAAATGGCTTCGAAACTTGTCATAATTGCCGGTTTTGTTGACCAGGACGGTTCCGCCGAACTGACGGCTTCCACCGTTGAAATGCTGATGCCGACTCTCAAAGAGCAGGAAAAATCGAAAGATTATATGACATCGCATCTTGCCAAAGGAATACCAAAGAGCGTGCGGCGGGTTCAGATGCCCGGCAAAGAAATGAAACTCGAAGGAGTCGATATTGACGGAAACATTGTCGATGTGAAAGATTTCGCTGGCAAGGTTGTTTTTATCCAGTTTTATACGACCGACGAAATAGACCGGCTTCCTATCCTGAAAAAACTATATGCCGCTTTACGCAATCACGGTTTTGTGTTTATCGACTACAATATGAGAGACGCTAGTGAAATCGCAAAAGGCAAAGCAAAAGAACTGGAATTACCGTGGACTATCCTTTGCCGCTATGCCGCCCACGAGAAAAAACTTGAAGATTACGGCTCTTATTATAATGTCCATTCCAACATGTTTATCGTTGGTCGTGACGGCAAGGTCATCGGAACGTGGTCACGCGGACTTTGCCCGGCGGTGTGGGAAAAATTGAAAGAGTTGTTCCCCGAACAAGCAGAGAAACTCACGAAACTTGCCGCAGAAGATGAGCAAACCCGAAAAGAGACCAGTGAGAAATATCGAAAAATACTGAACATCGCAGGTATTGAAACAGACGGCACCGGAAATGAACTCTTCGGAACTCTTATGAAAAATCTCGTTGAATTGAATTCGGCTAACATCAGGATTGGAAGTGACAAAGAGCGGACTCAACGAATTCTCGACCTTGCCAACCTGCTTTACGCAATGCCGGATATTTCTGTTTCACAGAAAAACGTTGCCTTAATGAAACGGATTGACCTCTTGGAAATTCTGGGACGTATTGAAATGAAAGAGCAGCCCAAAACGAATCCGGCGATAATTTTTGCCGAAATGCTCAAGGCGGTAGACGAAGCACTTGCCGACGACAATATCAATGAAACGAACAACAACAATCTCGTTTTTATGAAAATGTCGGTATTCTTCAACATGTGGCAATACATGAAACGCTCTGGAGACAAAGCGGCTATTGCACGTGATATTCTTAATCGGTACTTTGAAATTCTTCGTAAAGAAACGCAGCACACGAATCCGTTTGGCGGCGACAATTTAAGCAGTTTCGCCCAATGGGTTATTCTTGGCGATTTGGACGATGTCCCCGAATTTGCGCAGACGTTTTTTGACGGCATCATTCCGATTTTCGAGAAGGCGAAAGACCCTGAACTTCAGGAAACAGCGAAACGATTTCGCAACATTGAACGCCGCATATCTAGCGTCGGCAAGGAGTTGGAATTCGAGTGCATCTTGATGAACGGCGAAAAAATCAACGTGAAAGACCTTCGCGGCAAAATCGTGCTGGTCAATTTTTGGGCGACCTGGTGCGGACCGTGCGTCAAAGAGTTTCCGAACATGAAAACGCAATACGAAAAGTACAAGCCGCAAGGATACGAAATGATTGCACTGAGTACCGATGAGGAAGTCGACAAAATTGTCAAGTTTCAGGAAAAGAACAATTACCCTTGGCTTGTCGGTTCGCAGGTCAAATCGAAGGAAGCCGGACTGGTCGATTATCATGAGTATTACGGGATTCAAGGTGTCCCGATGACGTTCTTGTTGGACCGCGAAGGCAAAGTGTTGTTCCGTATGGTCGGCAACAATGATGACCGGCTCAACCGCGAACTAGAAAAAGCGTTTGCGAAATAGAACAGAGCCGCTTATGCTTCCTTTTCATTTTTATCCGTTTTTTCCGAGAAGAATTCGCTGACGAACTCCCCTAACTTCGTGAAGAAATTTTTTCGTTCCGGCAAAACATGTTCGCCTTCGAGTTTCGCCAACTTCCGCAGAAGTTCTCGATGTTCCGGTTTGAGTTTTCGCGGGACTTCAATATACACTTGTATGTGCAAGTCCCCTGCCAAGTTTCTTCGCGGCACAGGCATTCCGTGTTCCCGCAATGTTATCACGTCACCGGTTTGAGTTCCGGCGGGAATCTTGATTTTTTCCGTTCCGTCCAAAGTCGGCACTTCAATTTCCGCACCTAGCGCGGCTTGCGCATAGCCAATCGGTACACGGCAAATCAAGTCATGTTCGTCACGGTGAAAGAACGGGTGCTGTTTTACCGTAATGCAAACATAACAATCGCCAGCCATTCCGCCTTCGGGACTTTTTTCGCCCTCGCCTTGCATCCGCAAGCGAGTTCCGGTATCGACACCAGCGGGTATTTTAATTTCCCGATTGACGGTTTGCGGAATCAATCCGCCGCCCCGGCAATCGCTGCACGGGTCGGTTATAACGGCACCCGCTCCGCGGCATTGCGGGCAAGTCGTTTGTATCGAAAAGAAGCCGGTTGATTGCGTTACTCTGCCTTGTCCACCGCAAAAATTGCATCTCTTCGGTGAGGTCCCGGGCTTTGAACCTGTGCCGCCGCAAGTGGTACAGGTTTCACGTCTTCGGAAGGTTATTTCCTTTGTGACACCGCGGGCTGCTTCGTGTAAATCAATCGTCAGGTTACATCTGATGTCCGCACCGGAGGCGGGCTGCCGACCTCTTCCGCCGCGACCGCCGCCGAAGAGTTGCCCCAAAATTGAATCGCCGAAGATTTCGCTGAACGCACCGAAGATGTCGTTGACATCGCGGAATTGCGCACCGCCGCCTTGGGATTCAAGTCCGGCATGTCCGTATTGGTCGTACACTGCCCGTTTGTCGTCATTGCTTAATACTTCGTAGGCAGCGGCGCAAAGTTTGAATTGTTCGACAGCATTCTCGTCTCCCGGATTGCGGTCAGGATGAAATTTCATTGCCAACTTACGATAGGCAGACGAAATATCTTGCTTGCTTGCGTTACGGGTTACCCCAAGAACTTCATAATAATCGGGTTTGGACATATTCAACCGGAGACAGGTTTCGTTTTTGATTCGTTATTTCGCTTTTCGACTTACGCTTCTTTATATTTTACATTTTTGCTTTCGAAACGCAAGAGGGCGGGAAAATGACGGGAGAGCATTTTGTCGGCTTGTCTTTGTACCCGCTGTACGATAGAATTCCGTCAATGGACAGGAAGTTCCCTCTTTCCCTTGTGAAAAATGACAATACGTACTTGTTTCCTCATTGCCACTGTCTTGACGGTGTCATTTGTTTTCGCCGGTTGGGCATTCGCCCAGAATACGCCGGATACTGCCGCTTCGGCATTCTTTGAACACATCAAAGAAAGACGTTTTGAAGATGCCTCGGCACTTCTAACCGATAACCTGCAAACGTACTTCTCTAGACCGACGCTCCGCGAGTTCATCATCAGATGCGAGTCGCAGAACATCAGCGTGACAAATGAGCGCATTGCCGCCGGCGGATTGCAAAATGTTGACCCGCCGCAGCGAAAGGACTTGCCCGGCGGTGTAATTTGGGAATCGGTGTTGCGGTTCAAAAACGCCGCGCTGCCGGTTCGAGTTGCCATAGACGAACAAAACAAAATCGCTGCGATTGAGTTCTACCGCTCTTCCGAAGGACCCACTCCGACGCAGATGCCCCGCTGCATCGGCAACACCGCACTTTTTGCGAAAGCATTCGGACACGATTATACGTTGCTAGTCGAAGTTCTTACTCCCGATGGACAACCGTGCCAAGTAGACCAGTATGCAAGCCGCTCTTTTGGACTTTATCGCAAAGTGTATGCAATACCGGAAGACAACCGCAATTCCTCTTGGACTGACCCGGAGGACGGCACGCATTGGATTATGCACCCTTCTCCAGCCGATTATGCTGACCGCACCGAAGCCAGATGGCAGAACAATGTCCTGCGCATGAGTGCTCTCGAAAAGGGAACCTACCGCGTGGCAATAACACTGGTCAATCCGCGTCCGTCTGAACTGCCCAGAGGCAATATCTTTACGCCGCCGGTTACACTCGACGAGACCAACAAGGAGCAGAAAATTACTGCCCAAATGGTTCGCGGCGGTACGATTCGAATCCGCATCGTCGATGCCGAAACGGGAGAGCCCATCGAAAAAGCATGGGCAGGAGCAACGAACACGTCTGTCCCGGTTTCCTCCACGCAGGTTATTCGGAACAAAATTGACGACGTGCATGTTCACGAATTTGTGTTTCCCGGTCGGTATGTTATTACACTGCACTGCCCTGTCAATCAAGCAGACGATCTCGTTTATACGCCGGAGGAAGAATACGAAGTGATGATTGCCGACGGCGACGATTATGTAGAATTTCTGATTATGTAGAATCAAAAACAAGCATAGCAAGATAATCCGTTATTTTCCGCGTTATAAAAGGTTGTATTTCAAATTCATTCCACATAATTTATATATCTTCA
>WRCR01000362.1 GCA_009783865.1 Planctomycetaceae bacterium
CGCTCTGGACAATTCTGATGTTCGTTCTGTTCAATATCAGCATGGTTGCTTTCTATCTGTATATGAAACAGATGTTGCCCGAAGAGGAGTTTTCTGCATTCCTTCAATACAGGGGCAAAAACGGTACAGAACTCTGGCGGCACTTTATCACGGCACTCGCATTGCTTCACGTTTTCTGTTTATCACTCCCACTTTGGGCGTTTTTTGATTGGCGGAGGATTCGTATCAACCGTGAAACGCTGGAAATCACCGGACGCTGGCTTTTTATTCCATGGCGGAAAACCGTTTCCCGATTGCAAACGAAAAAGGCATCGTTCAACGAATGGCTCGTCTCCTTTAACAATCTGAAACTCGGTTATGAAAATCGTTCCGTCTGGATTGGCTGCACAACGCCGGAAGAAGTCGAATCACTCCGAAGCGAAATCAATCATTTCTTGTACACGGTACCAATCATGCAAGCCGGAAGTGAAGCAACGTTTCTCGGCGGTGCAGAGTCCAACGACCCGGAAGTCGCGCTGCACTGTCCGCATTGCGGGGCGAAACTCTCCGGCGAAGCACTCGACTTCTCCGCCGGCAACGCCCACTGCCATTCGTGCAATACTGACTTTCCGATGGACAACGCCGCTGCATATCGAATTTACGTAAAGGAAAGCAAGCAGCCGGAAAACATCACCGTTGAACAAACAGACGATTGCCTGACAATGCGCTATGTTCCTAATTTCGGAAAAGGAACGAAGTACGGAATTTTAGCGGCGGGTTGGTTCTGTATTCTTATGTTTGCCGGCATGTTTGTTCTTATGCCGGTTTCCTTTGCTTTCGATGCAAGAATGAATATGAGCATACTCAAGTGGTGTATTTTTTCTGTGATATTTTTCATACCACTTGGGCTGGTGCTTACGTTCATGTGTTTGGCTTTCTACCAAGACATAAAAGCCCTCTATTGCGATTGGACGATTTATCTCAACGAAGACGAAGCCCGATTTGAACTGCGCTGCAAAAAACACCGGAAAACAGTCGTGATACCCCGTGATAAAATCATCGAGGCGAGAATAAACGATAACCGCTCCTTCAAGAAAATCCGTTTCGGTCATTTCCCCGAATTTTTATGGTGCCGCGAGTGTGTCGGCGGACATTTTCTTTTGGAAGACGGCCCGAAACATTACCTGCCGCTTGGGACAGTTAATGAGCGGGAGAGACGAATGGTGACGTATTGGATGCTTGCAAAGCTCAATGGGTTTCTTGCGGCGCATCCGCGGAATGAAAACCTGAGTACCGGCTAAATGTTGCTAACGCCATGCGAAACCTGAAAAGCGGAACGGACTGAACAGCGTTGCCGTTTTCTTGGCTTTCGGCTCCGGCTTCAATACTATATTTGCGTCCTTGCAAAGTTTTTCCAACGAAACATTGAAATAATTGAACCGCCGGTCTTTGTCCTTCTGCACAGAATAACGGTAAGCAGAATAAAGAATGTGATTCGGCAAAACCTTCTTGTCCCGCTGCGCAATGACGTAAGCACAATAGGCGTTTTCTTCGGCTGTCTTTGCATAAAGCGTTTTTTGCAAGACCTCCGCCGTCAACCGCTCTTCGCTGGACTTTTCGGCAGCCGTTATAGTTTGAGCGCAACAGATTTCCTCCGGTAAAACAGCGGAAGAAACCGCTATGATTGCGGCTAATACCGTTGCAAAAAATAATTTCGGCAGTGTCCGTTGCCTCATTGTCGTATTCCTCATTAGTGAATTCACACCTTCTAATATCGGCTGAAAGCGGCAGTTTTTTTAGGGATACCCTTGTTATTTTCCGAAAATCCGGTAAATTATCTATTATCACTTAGCGTCACCTTTCCGTTAATTTCTCAATCGGAAAAGCAAAATTGACGATAAGTACAGCGTGTAGTTAAAAACGGCGCCATCGCCAAATGGCTAAGGCAACGGATTGCAAATCCGTCATTTCCCGGTTCAAGTCCGGGTGGCGCCTCTCTTTCAAGGGCAACATAAGCATAGTTCCGCCTTTTCTGCCGAAGCACGGCATTCCTGCGAAATGTGACTTCTCCGCTCCTCAAAGTTTCTCAAAAAAAATTTTTTACCGCCGTTAAAATTATTTTTTTTCACCCTATTGACACGGAAAAATTATTTGTTATTTTTTATTCAATGTGAATTATTGATACAATCCAACCCCCGCTTTTTTCATAAAAGGAACCGTTTTTGAAAAATCTGTTCTCTGTGGACGAAGATAATTCCTATGAGCTAGGTAATTTGAGAGGGGGAAGGCGTGTCATCCAATTTAGCCGGTACTCCGGTTTTTCTTTTGAGCATTTTCTGCCGTTAACACAGCGCATTTTTGCTGGCGCAAGCGGAGGTTTTGTTTTTTTGCTTCTATTTTCAACCCCTTTGACACAAGGAAAAAATTATGTCTAAATTTTCGAGGAACCGTTTAAATTCCCGCTGCCTCAGCATTGAACACCTCGAACCGCGTGAAATGTTACACGGCGGCTGTCACACAGTCGATGTTCCAATAGAAGGCACATTCGTGATTGAGGAATGTTATTCCGCTGATTGCGATGTCTCATGTAATCTAATCATCGAATTGTCCCCATCTCTGGAAAACGACCGTGATAAGGTCGACAAAGCCATAACGCTCAATGGTTTTATGGAGGATGACTTCGTGTACAATACGAACCAATCTGACCCGGATAATGAGGGCAGATTAATCGGCATCAATGTCGGCAAACATTCCATCTTCGGTAATATTGACTTCGCCGGCTGCGACAAACTGGAGGTGTTTAACATATCCGACGCGGCAGACACAGAGGAAATAACCGGAATCAACCTCTCCGGCTGCGCCATTTTGAATGATGTTGTCTGGGGCGATGACATGTCCGGTCTAGAATCTCTGAATATCTCCGGCACGGTGCTTGTATCTCTTGACGTTTCTGGGTTCGGCGGTCTAACCTCGCTGGATGTTTCCAATTGTTTGGATTTAGGAGGATATCCGGGAATTCTTGATTTTAGCGGTAATAAACTGTTCCTGTCCAAAGCGGATGCGTCCGGCTCATTAGGTGTTGATTTATCTGTATGTTTCGGCACCCAGACCAACGCACCGATTGCTGAAAAATTAGCCAACGGGGCTGCAATCGACCTCTCCGCAGAATTCAAACTTTTAGCGGGCGGCACGATTAAATGGTTTGACGAGGATGGTGTACCTGCGAATGGTTTTTTTGTGGACACTGAAGGGAAAGGCGTATTTACACTTACCAATTGCGAACTAGGCAGAGCATACTACTGCGTAATCGATTACTACGGCGATGGCTTTACTGTAACTGAAACTAGCAGCGTTACAGCGGTTCTTGCAACGCCGGTCGTTACTGTGGGAGAAGTTACGGATACCACCGTGGCATTGTCGTGGGACCCTGTCGAAGGTGCTGACAAGTACCTTCTCTATGGCTGGTGCGAGATTGAAGAAGGGCATTTCGTAGAATACTGGGCAGAAACGGAAGAAACATCATTTGTCTTTGGAGATATGGAGGATGTGGAACTGTATCCGAATACGTTTTATACGTTCCGTGTGCAGGTGTTAGTCGATGAACAACCTGCGTCGGAGTGGAGTGAAGACGTTACTGCGGCGACGCTTGCTCTTGCAACGCCGAAAGTTGGCTGGACTGCTACGGCAAGCACAGTGACACTGACGTGGAACCCCGTCGATGATGCTCTCAGTTACGTTGTCGAGATGTCGGAAGACGAAGGAGAAACTTGGAGACCGCCCACTGGCGGCGTTGGTGGTAGTGAATCCTTTCTGGCAACTGGTCTGACCGCGGGTACAGCATATATGTTCCGTGTGAAGGCGGTGGGCGCAGGAGAAGCCGAGTCGACTTGGTGCGAAGTTACTGCGACAACAACGCTAGGCAAACTCACCCGACCGGTGCTTGAAGTTGATACTGAAGCGACGACTAATAAAAGCATAACGCTGACTTGGGAAGAGGTTCCATATGCGGCGTATTACACACTCGAATGGAAGTTATCCAGCGATAACGGTCAGAATCCGAATTGGACCGAAATCAACAACATCACCGGCACCACCCACACGGTTGATGGATTGGCAGCAAATATCCGGTATCATTTCCGAATAACGGCACATGCGGCAGGTTATAATGACTCCACTGCGTCGTTGGTAGTTGGAGAAACAACTCTTGCGAACAAACTTGCCCGACCGGTGCTTGAAGTTGATACTGAAGCGACGACTAATAAAAGCGTCACGCTGACTTGGGAAGCGGTTCGCGGTGCAACGTATTACACACTCGAATGGAAGTTATCCAGCGATAACAGTCAGAATCCGACGTGGTACAAAATCGAAAATGTCACCGGAACTTCCTACACGGTTGATACGCTGACAGCGAA
>WRCR01000363.1 GCA_009783865.1 Planctomycetaceae bacterium
CCAATTACAGATTTTCACGCGGCAGCAAGGCACCGGATGTGAGTGTCGTCAAGGGTTCCAATCTCTCGCTGGATTTCAGAGTGGTTCCGCACTACAACAAGATGTACGACGCTGCCAAGGCAGCCGGTATAACTTTGGAAGCGGGTTCCGGCTACCGCAGTATTGAAACGCAGACGAAACTTTTCAACGACAGGGTGCGAACGCACATGAAAGACAGCGGGTTGACGGAACATCAGGCAATTATGAAAACGAATATCAGGGTTGCGTATCCGGGAGCAAGCGAACACAACCTTGGACTTTGCATGGATTTCAAGGGCGGTGCCGCTTTTGCCGACACCGAGTCGTTCAAATGGCTAGTTGCTAATGCCGCCGACTTCGGTTTCATATTACGCTATCCGGCTGATAAAACGGAAATCACCGGCATCATTTATGAACCTTGGCACTGGAGATACGTAGGGGCGGAAACCGCCAAAGAAATTAAGTCCAAAGGAATTTGTCTTGAAGAGTATTACGGCAAACGTTTTATAAGCCCGGAAGAATCCGAAAAATTAAAGGCAAAGGGCTTGAACGTCGAGGACTATCTGCGCAAACAGGGTAAAAAGTAAGATACGATTATCCTTGCGTCCTTTGCGGTAAAAAATTCAACCGCAAGGTTCGCAAAGAACTCAAGAGAAACGCAAAATACCGAAAAATTATACTTGTCCTGCGACCTTGATCCTAACGGAGAAACTTGCGATGGCTGGAAAAAATTGTTATGTCCTATTATTCTTTATTTTGACGCTGCCGGCGTTTGCCGTTGATTGGGAAAAACAAGCGGCGGAAGATGCAAAACATGACAAAGTGATTCTTGCATACGACGGTGTTATGCCGAACCGTATGGTCTGCGATACCGTTCCGCGCATTTTGCCGGACGGACGCATCGCTTTGTATTTTCTTGCCGGCGGAAATATGGAACCCTCGCCGGAAAATTACATCGGTGTAATTTACAGCAGCGATGACGGCAGCACTTGGTCGAAACTCGAAACCGTTGACATCGGATTTCCGCGTTCCGGCAACACTATCGGACAGGGACCCACCGACTGGTTCGTACAAGACGGACGAATCACGATGTTCATTGCAACACACGCCAGAACGTGGGATTGGAGTTGGCGCAGTTGGACTGTAACCAGCGATGACAACGGCAAGACATGGGGCGAACCGAAGCCGCTGCCGGGACGACTCGAAGCCGCAACGTTCATCAGACCGCATTTGAGAACCCGTGATGGTCGCATCATGGTTCCGTTTCAACATTATCTCGGCAAACTCGATTCTCAAAATTTTCCCAAGGTCTCGCGGAACAGAAATAATCCGAAGCCGTACAATACGCCGGTAATCAATTCACGCAACGGCGTTTTAATAAGTGCTGACGGCGGTAAAACCTGGTCTGAGCATGGTGATATACGCTGTCCGATTCCTGATAACATTCACCTTTGGGCTGAACCGGCGATTGTCGAACCAACGAAAGGACGCATCGTTATGTTCATCCGTCCTGAATGGGGCGGCGGAACAACATTATACAAGGCGGAATCAAATGACGGCGGTTTAACTTGGACCGACACTGCTGAAAAGACCAAGATTCCCAACCCGAGTTCAAAGGTATCTCTGTTTCTTCTCGCAGAAAACACTGTTGCAATGCTTCACAATCCGAATCCCGACCACCGCAGTCCGCTTGCACTGTGGATTAGTTTCGACGGTATGAAAACCTGGGCGTATCAGCGTGTCGTTGTTGCCGAGTCCTCTGACGGACCAAAAGGACGGTTAAATTATCCTGAAGGATATGTCAGCGCAGACCGGAAATGGTTGTACTTTGCGTTTGACGACAATCGGCATCAAGCACGATTTGTCAAAGCAAAGTTGCCGCCGCTGGACAACATTCCGCAGCCGGTTTATGACTCGGAAAACGCTTCGCCGCTCATTCCGCCCCGTGATGCCGTCAAGATTGATGAGCGGAATCGGGACATGGAACTTGATGCAATATATTCGTTGCGGTACAAAATTCCTGCGCCGCTGGATACAAAAACCCGCGACCTATCCCTACAAACACCGGTGTTGAACACATCTCCCGATGCAGAATACTGGGACGAAAACCGGGATTATAACATGACCATCGGCATGGAACGCTCACCCGGCGGTCGGCTCTGGTCAGCGTGGGTTTCCGGCGGCGACAGCGATAAAGGATATTTCGTCATCGCATCAAGCGATGACGAAGGAAAAACATGGTCCAAACCGCGTTTGGTCATCGACCCGCTGGACGCGCCCAACGGATTGAAACGGCGAATTTTGGTCGGCAATCTTTGGACTGACCCGCTTGGCAACCTTTGGCTCTTCTTTGACCAGTCGATGGGATATTACGATGGTCGAAACGGCGATTGGGCAACGATGTGTAAAAATCCCGATGCGGAAAATCCAACTTGGTCGAAGCCAGTCAGAATTTGGCACGGTGCAACGCTCAACAAACCGACGGTGCTGAAGTCCGGTGAATGGCTGTTACCGATTTCACTTTGGGAACGTTCAAAAATTGCAGCGACATGGGATAAAGACCGGCTGCTTGACCCTGACCCACTCAAGGAGCTCTTTCTCGAATTGGATGATTTCCGCGGTGCCAACGTTTTTCAATCTACCGATAAAGGAAAAACGTGGAATCGGCATGGACACTGCCGATTTCCCGTTGAGAATCATTCCTTTGACGAACACATGATAGTCGAGCGCAATGACGGTTCACTATGGATGCTTGCCCGAACAACAACGGGCATTATGCAGTCATTTTCGACTGACGGCGGGAAAACGTGGAGCGAACCGACCGCAGCGTATCCGCATACTGCATCACGATTTTTCATTCGCCGGTTGAATTCGGGCAATCTTTTGTTTGTACGTCACGGTAATATAGACGAAGTCACTAAAGGCAGGACCCGGTTGACAGCATTTCTTTCCGATGATGACGGCAAGACGTGGAAGGGCGGACTTGTGATTGATGACCGCAAATCAATTTCGTATCCAGACGGTTTTCAGCATCCTGACGGACAGGTCTTCATTCAATATGACCGTGAGCGCGGCGGCGCAGCGGAGGTTCTTTTCGCTGTGTTTTCCGAAGCGGACATTCTAGCGGGCAAACCGGTTTCAGAAACAACCCGTTTGCAGCAGATTATTAGCAAAGCAGTCGGTAAGAAAAAATAAACAGTTTAGCGGCAGGTACGTAAGACCGCCGCATAAACGATGTTAAGTAACAGCCATTTTCAACGCCGCTGAAATCAACGCCGCAAAAAGCGGATGCGGATTTACCGGCTTCGATTTGAATTCAGGATGATACTGCACCGCCGTAAAAAACGGATGTTCCGGCAACTCAACACCATAGACGCTCATTCCGTCAGCACTGTTTGCCGACAATACCATCGGACTCGCATCAAACAATTCACGATACTGCCAGTTGAATTCAAACTGATGCCGAAATCGTTCAAACACAAGCGGCTGTCCGCCGTAAGCAGAATGTATTTTCGTCTCCGGTTTCAATACAACGGCGTCCGCACCGATTTTCAAATCCTTTTCGTATCTGGAAATAACCGGATGCGGCGTTTGCGGATTAAATTCCGCAGAATTAGCGTCTTTAAAATGTAAAACATTTCTCGCAAATTCGACAACCGCGCAATGCATACCCAAGTTAATGCCGAGAAACGGAATTCCGTTTTCTCGGGCAATCTGCACGGTTTTAATTTTTCCTTCGATTTCGCTTTCAAAAGGTCCGCCTGAAAGAACAATCGCATCATGTTTTCGTAATAGAAATACCTCTTGAAATTCTTCCTGCAAAACATCTTCATTTGAATATCCCGTGATGCCAATCCCGGTGTGTTTCGCAATCCCGGCGTGTTGCAATGCATTAACAAGTGAATTATATGCTCTGGGATGTTCCGCATAACTGCCGACCAGCGCAACATCTATGGTGTGTTTCGGCTCACGGATACGGTCAATCAATTCGTACCAGTCATCAAGAACCAGCGGTTTGCTGTTTTCAATGTTCAGTTTTTCGATGATAAGGCGGTCAAGTTTGTTCTCTGCCAATTGGAGAGGCACTTCATAGATGGAAAGTTCTTTGTCCTTTTCCTGAATGACGGATTTTGCGTCAACATTGCAGAACAACCCGATTTTAGTCCGCTCTTCTTTGGAAATCGGCTTGGAAGTCCGGCAAATCAATATGTCCGGCTGAATCCCGATTTGCCGCAGCAAACCGACACTGTGCTGCGTCGGCTTCGTTTTAATTTCTTTAGCGGCTTTCAAGTACGGGACCAGCGTTAAATGAATGTAGAGTACGTTTTCTTTACCAACTTCCAGCGAGAACTGCCGA
>WRCR01000364.1 GCA_009783865.1 Planctomycetaceae bacterium
CGCAATGAGTTGCGGATGCCAATTTACATTTCCCATCTTTTCGACTTCAAGCCGCATTACATCGCCGCTTTGAATCTTCTTGCATTTTGTATCGGCATCAACTTCGACATTCCACTTTTGCGTTTCGAGTTTCTGCTTCAGCATTTCTTCGCCGGGCGGTTCGGAAATACATTTCCACGCTTCGGATAACTTTGCGGTACTCTTGTATTTCTTCCGCAGGAATTCATTCCATTGTTTTCGGAAGTCCGTTAAATATGGGTCGGGCATCTGCATCAGCGTATTGCCCCAAGCCCATTGTGCAACGCAGGAATTTTCGTTGTTGATTTCAACCATCGAAACCCCCGGTTCGTTGACGTAAGCGGTTTTTGTGTAAGGATTTACGTGAGTCAATAAATCGCGGGCATATTTCTTTTGTGCTTCAATAAACGGGCGGTAAAAGTTATCGAGTCCTTTGTCAAACTTCGGACGTTCACTTGAGCCGGTGAATCCGTCCCGCTCATCAAGTGTGCGGGAAACATGCAGATTGATGTTGGTGTAGATTCCGTTCAGTTTGAGTTGGTAAATCAGATAATCGAGTTTGTCGAGTTTGTCCGGGTCGATGGTCAACTTTGTTTTTGCAGAAGAGCCGCCCCAGATTTCGCTGTTGTCCAAATGATGAATGCGGACGCAGTTCACTCCGAATCGTGCAAGCCGGGCGGCAACTTGTTCCGCTTCCGCTTTTTCGGGACAGTTTGCCGTTGAGCAAAAATTCGTTCCCCAAATCAAAAAGCGTCCTTTGTCATGAACGAAACGACCGTTTTCAATGCGGATAATCCCAAACTTTCCGGCGGGAACATGCCGCTCTGTTTCACCGCTGTCGTTCCAAGTTGCGACATTGACGATATTTTTCGGCGCGTCATGTGAAATCGCAAACGGAAACAGCGCAACAAAGTCCTCGGCGAACGTGAGTTGTGTAAAGGAAAATAACAGGAAAACGACAAAGAATGGAATTGGTTTCATTGAATTTATATTCGATAGAGGGAATTGACTTTCACAGCCGGAATTCTACAAAATTACCGGTGATTAGCAACAGTAACCAAAGGTGCCGCTTTGAAATTTTACATACCAACAAACCGCCGCAAGAAATTCCCCCCTCTTATAATATCCGCAGATTTGTTGTAGAATAGGACTTTTATATTTTCACTCGAACCGCGATTAGTTAATGTCAGTATCTGATTCATCATATTCGGAATGGAAACCGAAAACCCTGTTCAACAGTAAATTCATCGCACTGTTAATCACACAGTTCACCGTTGCATTCAACGATAACGCCTTCCGCTGGCTGCTTATTCCCATCGGAAAAGCATACGCCGATACAAATGCCGGCGAAGATAGTATCCGGTTTCTCGGAGCGTTCTTTCTCGTTGTTCCGTTTCTCCTTTGGGCTCCCATCGCCGGTTATGTGACCGATAGATTCAGCCGCCGAAAGACCGTAATATGGTGCAAGACCATTGAACTCATACTTCTCGCCGCCGCTGTCGGAGTTATCGGTTTTGGACCGCCTGTTTCTTCCGGGTCCGGCGGAATGCCGATAACAATTTATCTCCTTCTTGGGATACTTTTTCTATCGGGTTCGCAGTCCGCTTTCTTCAGTCCGTCGAAATACGGTCTCATTCCCGACCTCGTACCCGAATCGTCCATTTCCACCGCCAATGGAATTGTTATGATGTTCACGATGTTTGCCATCGTTTTTGGTACGATTGTCGGCGGTTATGTTTTCGCTTGGACGACGCTCTTTCAAGATGTTTCCAATGCCGCCGGAATTATGGAAAAAACCGTTCTTGGTATTCCCGGCGGACAGCACATTTGGATAACCGCTCTTGTTCTCGTCGGTGTTGCCGGTATCGGACTTCTGTCGAGTTTCTTCATTCCGAAGATGAACGCCGTCGACCCGAATGCCAAGTTTCCAAAAAATCCCCTCCGGCAAACCGGTAAAGACCTTGCCGCCCTATTTTCGCACGGGAAATTGTTCTGGGTTGCTATTGCCAGCGCGTTTTTCTGGGGGCTTTCCGCTCTCGCTCAAAATAATGTTGACAAATATGCTACCGAATTCCTTATGGTGCCGCAGGAACATGTTACTCCTCTTTTTGCACTATTGATCATCGGAATCGGAATTGGAGCAGTACTTTGCGGTTACCTCTCCAACAAGCGAATCGAAATGGGACTAGTTCCCATCGGTGCATTTTTTATGGGTTTTTTCATGCTGATTCTCGGTTTCACTCCCAGTCAGCCCATGGAAATCGGTCGGGGATTCGGTTCGCCGTTTGACAGCCCTTACTTGTTTGCAGTAGTTTTCGTGTTCCTTGCAGGACTCGGAGCGGGTTTGTACGACGTTCCGCTTGCCGCTTATATTCAAAAAAACAGCCCAAAAGCACAACGGGGAAGAATGATAGCCGCCTATAACTTTTGCACTTTTTCCGCTGTCATCGTTTTTGCCGGTCTCGGATTGTTCGGTGCCGTCCTTTTTGCCAAACTGGGACTCAACGCAAGTATCATGATTTGGATTGCGACCGGTTTGTTGACTCTTGCTGTCAGTGCCGCACTTACATATCAGTATGCCGGTGCATTACAGGTATTCGCTGTCCGTTCACTTGTCAAGATTATCTATCGTCCGAAGTATATCGGCACGGAAAACATACCCGCAGAAGGCGGTGCGCTGCTCGTTTCCAATCACGTCAGTTTGCTTGACGGATTTATGGTCTACACCGCAAGTCCCCGCAATATACGCTTTCTGGCATACGAATTAACGGCACCGAAATTCTTTGAACCCTGCGCCCGTGAAACCCGTCTTATCAAGATATTGCCGGGTAATCCGAAAAACATAGTCCGTGCAATTAAGGAAGCGCGGCAGGCATTGAAAAACGGCGAAATTGTCGGCATCTTCGCCGAAGGCGGCATCACCCGCAACGGACAAATAAAGGGCTTCGAACCCGGCTTTCTTTCAATACTAAAGGGCAACGAAGACATCCCCGTCATACCCGTTCACATCGGCGGTTTGTTCGGCAGCATGTTTTCGTACAAATACGGAGACAAAGAACACAACGGGGCAAACATCACGCTCAAACCGCGAAGGTTGGATAACGATGTCATCGTCTCATTCGGCAAGCCGATTTATGCTCCGAAGACCCCGCAGCAGGTACAACTAGCCGTTCAGGAATTAGGTGTTGACAACTACGCAAAGTACAACGAAAAACTGCTGCCTGCTCCGGCGATAACTCTTATCAGAACCGCTAGAAAACGGGGACGAAAGTTAATGTTTGCCGACACCGGCGGTACCAGCGTGAGCGGTTATAAATTTTTAACTGCGGTACTGATTGCCAAAAAACTTTTACAAAAGTATGTCCTCGATACCCGTGAAAAAGAACCGCATGTCGGTGTTCTCGCCCCGATGTCGGTCGGCGGCTGCGTTCTGAACGGGGCATTGGTCTTAGCCCGCCGTGTTTCCGTCAATCTGAATTTCACCTTCGGGGCAGACGGCATGAATCACTGTATCCGGCAGGCGGGAGTCAAAACCGTTCTAACGAGCAGAAAACTTCTTGAGCGTTTTCCCAATTTGAAACTGGACGCAAAAATTATCTGTGCCGAGGACTTGTTAGGAAAAATTTCGCTTTATACAAAACTGGATACGTTCCTTGATGTACTGCTGTTGCCGAACTGGTGGCACGAAAGAATTCTGAAGTTGCGCGCCAAGGAAGTACATAATGAACTCTGCACCTTGATTTATACTTCCGGTTCGACAGGGAAACCGAAGGGCGTTATGCTGACGAATTACAACCTTGCGGAAGTTGGACGCTCAACAGTGGAAACATTAAAAATGAGCGAAAAGGAAATCGTTCTCGGTTTCCTGCCTTTCTTTCATTCTTTCGGTTTGATGGGTAATTTCTGGCTTCCGCTGTTCATGGGCGGTGCCGGTGTGATTCATTTTAATCCGCTTGAACCGAAAAAAGTCGGTGCGATGGCGAAGAAATATGCGATAACTTTTCTGCCGTCAACGCCGACGTTCTTGCGCAACTTCCTGCGGAGTTGCCCGAAAGAGGATTTTGCGCACATTCAATCGGTAACTTGCGGAGCGGAGCGGCTGCCGCTGGACTTAATTGAAGCGTGGGAGGAAAAATACGGGCAGCGTCCGACTGAAGGATTCGGGGCAACCGAACTTTCGCCGCTGCCCGCGTGTAACCTCACTAACGACAGAATACGGGACACATTTCACACTTACCGCAAAGACGGTTCGGTGGGACGTGCTTTGTATAACATAGCAGCGAAAATCGTTGACTTGGATACCGGCGAAGACATGCCGCCCAATGAAATCGGAATGCTGGTCGTGAAAGGTCCG
>WRCR01000365.1 GCA_009783865.1 Planctomycetaceae bacterium
GCGGCTTCAATCATTTTGCGTCCCTCGAAAATACAATGGCAGACCGGTTTCTGCACGAAAACATGCTTACCGGCTTGGAGAGCGTGAATGCAAACCAAAGCGTGCCAATGATTGGGAGTCGTGACCCAAACGGCATCGATGTCTTTCCGCTGGAGCAATTCCCGATAATTGACAAACGTGTCGGGCTTTTCGTTGTTCTTTTCGCAGTCCTCGACAGCATAGCCGAGGTTGACCGAGTCAACATCGCAAAGAGCCGCAATACGGACACCGGGAATTTTGCGGCAGTCGCCCATATCATTTCGTCCCATTCCGCCGATTTTCACTTTCGAACCCATGCCGACAATGGCGAGCCGAACAGCGTCGTTTGAACCTTGGGCACGAAGATACGAAAACGCAGGCAGTGATGCTGCGGCTGCAACCGTTGTTTTCAAAAATTGTCGGCGGTTTGACATAATTGCTCCTGTTTTTGGATAATGTTCAAGCGGCAAAACTGCACGTCACTGTCGTATTGTATCATCTGTAGTTCCCGATGTAAAGGTATTACACCGTTTGTCGATACAACGGGATTTTTACATAAAATCCGCAAATCCGTCAAAGTTTTACAGTTTTTCCGCCGATAATTAGACAAGCGTTCTCTATATCGTGATACGAGAGCGGCAATATCCCCCTTATAAAAGTTGATGCAAAGTCGAGGGAAGTAATGGAAGAACATATTTACCGCACGGAAGAAAAAGCAGCGTCTTTTGCGTCGTCCGAAGAGCATGACAGCAAAATGTTAGCGGAATGGAGTGTTGTCGAGAGCAGATTGAATTCCGACGGCTCCGGACAACTCAACGGCTTTATCGTTGCCCGACTGCCGGAACTGGATTCTGACGCGGCTAAAGCCGAGCCGAATGTAATTTTAGAAGGAAAGACAGAAGTGCAAGGCGTTCCCCGTACCGCTTACCTTCAGAAAATGTGCGATATGGTTTTCACACCTTACCGGGTTGTTTCCCGTTTTCGGTCGAGTAAATGCGATACCGCCGCAGAATCGTCAAATACCGCACCGACATCAAAAAGGAAACCTCATACCGTACTGATAAATGTCGGCATCGTACTTCTGATTTGCGGCTGCGTCATTTTTTATGCAGACAAACAACATAAGAAAGCAAAAAAGAGGGGCAAGGTTCCGCAAGAATCCGTTGCTGTGATGGAAAAAACACCGAAAAAACCGGCAGAAAAAGGAACGGAAAAAACGCCGGACAATAGTAAGGCAAAACCCGATGCAGCGGCGGACAAACAAAAAACCGATGATACGTTAGTTGCAAAACAAAAAGCGGATGAGGAAGCAAAAAAGAAAGTAGACGCAGATGCAAAAGCAAAGGCAGCAGCAGATTTAGCCGCAAAACAAAAAGCGGATGAGGAAGCGAAAAAGAAAGCGGACGCTGACGCAAAAGCAAAAGCGGATGCTGACGCGAAGGCAAAGGCAGCGGCGGCTTTAGCAGCGAAACAAAAGGCGGAAGAAGAAGCGAAAAAGAAATTAGCGGAAAATTCTCCGTGGGAAAGACCAGCGGCAGACAACTATTCGCCGTGGAATATGAATGTTGCAGAACGTGCTGCCGACGATAATACCGTTAAGGCGAATCCCGCAGTACCAGCAGCCAATCAGGTTAACGCACCGGTTGGTCAGACACCGCAGGTTCCAAATCCGGCTATGTCGAATCAGGCAATTCCGGGGCAGGTTAATGTACCTGCACCGCCAATACCTAATCAGGCGATGCCGAATCAGGTTACTCCGTATCAAACTCACGGTCAGATTCCGCAGGTTCAAAATCCTGCCGCATCAACTCCGAGCGGATACGCCACAACTTCGCGATATACCTATCCTGCTCAAGCAACTGGACAATATGCAGGACAATATCCTTCCGGGCAATATCCGATTCCGATGTCGCCTTCGCCGTACGCACCGCAGTATCCGGCAGCGTATCCGAGCCAGTACAATCAAGGACAGTATAATCAGGGTCAGTACAATAACGCAAGTTCTTATGGTCAGCAGGGCTGGACAGTACATCAGCAGTTGAACAACAGCGGTTCGCCGGCGGGACCGATTTCGATGCGGGAAGCACCGGTTCCCTACCAGGCGCAGTATAATCAATACAATCAATATGCTGCTTCACAGCCGGGACCGGTTTATACAGCGACTCGTCAGCATGTCCCGCAACAGGCATCGCCGCAAATACCGCAGGGACAGCCCGTTGTTATTCCGCAATACGGTCAGCCGATAGTTCAGAATCCGGTGCCGATGCAAAATCCCCCACAGGTGATGCCGGCTCCGCAGCAGACGGTTCCGTATCAGGCACCTTATTCGGGACAGCCGTATTATTATCCTTCGGCTGTTGTTCCAACACAAATTAGATAGATACCGAAGTATCAAGGCAAATAGTTAACTGCGATTATAGACACTACGATAATGAGACCTCATTTCAGTATCAAACGGGACTATTCCGATTTCGAAGATATAAGGGTACACGAACCGGACATCGAATCCATAATTCGTGAGGCGGCTTTTATCTCTTCTGAAGGAAAAGCGTACCGATTGTTTTCCGAAGACGATAATTCGGATTTAGGCAGTCATATTACACTGTCTGCGAGTCCTTTCGTTAAAGAAACGGCGGATGATTGCAGGCAAATCGACTTTCCGTCTGCTTCTGCTAGAGAAGAATTGTCCCGCATGGTACTTCCCAGCAAAAAGATTTCAAAAGAAGAGGAGGAGTGTCTGCCGCTTACCGAAACATTCAAAAAAATGCGTGCCGTTGAGGGAATTTGCGGACACAATCAAAGGACGGTCTCTTCATCATTATTCCTTTTACCGCAGGAACAAAATGGGCAGACGAGTTTGCCGTTGAAACATGTTTCCGAAAAGAAACCTTTTGCTATTCCGTTAACACAATTTATACCGGCGGACACTGTAATTCCGTTTTCAGTTCCGATTGATTTACCGGAACCCGCATCGGAATTGACCGCAGGAGAGCCGGAAAAAATTGATACACCGAAGATAATGCAGGAGATAAGAGGAAATACAAAAGAAAAAACCGTCATTCGCCTAACCTTTATTAAACTGCCGGCTACGCTGCATAGCCGCTACGTCTCCATTCCGTTCCGCAAAAGAAAACCAGCGGAAATTGTACAACATACTCAACCGAAACAAGAACAAAAATGTGAGATACCTGTTCCGCAAACAGCCGATGAAAACATCGTAAAAATCGCGACTGAAAAAATTGACGAAAAACATCATTTACCGGCACATCATCAGTCGTCAGAGTATGCAGAGAATCAGATAGCGGTTGCTTGTCATGCGGCTGGCGAAGTATTCCGAACCGACGCGGCGGCGGTCTGGTCATCTAGAGTTAATTCTTTAGAAGAACGGGCTTTGGTACAAATCAAAAAATTGGCGGTGCATATACTTGAATTGCACAAGCAGGGAAAACGGATTATCAGTTTTAACAGTTTTTTTTCCGGCGAAGGATGCACTACTGTTGCCGCTTGTGTTGCCAGAGAACTTTCGGCACAGGGGTATTATGTTTTGCTTGCCGACACTAATGAACGTCACGCGGAATTGACATCGCAGTTTAGTCCGCTTATAGACCCGGAGATTTACGGTATCATTCCGCTGGAAGAAAAACTGCATTTCCTGCCGTTCAGCGACGCTATGATAGAGTCGGAAGTGGACGGTACGACAACGGCGTTCAATTTCATGCAACTCATCGGAACGTTGAAAAACGATTACGATTTCATTCTGCTGGACAACGGCTGTCTTTCGGAACACCGTCTTGAAGAGCGGGTAAAACACTGGAACGACATGAATTCCGACGGCGTTCTGCTGATTTTGAAGGAAGAGAATCTTTCCCGCATCAATGTAAATGCGGTTAGCGAACGGCTGCGTGAACATCGGATTGCACTAGCCGGTGTTGCGGAAAATTATGTGCCGGCGGCATAATGATATAATGGTGCTTCTAACGCAACGCCGTAATTTACATATTGCGGTTTTTTCAACTTTGTTTAGTGGAGTCACAGGTGATAAACAGCAAGCGAATATCGGCACTGCTTCCGATTGACTGTGTTTTGTCGCAGAGTGGGAGTACATTTTCCGCAAAATGGGATTGAATTTTTGGAAATGTTGTTCGATAATACACAACGGACGCTGGAGGACTATGTTCCTGATACTATGAAAAAATTTTTAGGAGAGACAGTCATGGAAAAAACATAAAGTTGAATTAGGTTTTCGCCGAAAAGTGCTGTGTCGTTATTTTCGTTATTGGTCTTCCGTCCATCGTGTGAAATTGTTATACTTTTTCCAGAAGTATTCATTCATGGAGGAAGTTATGAA
>WRCR01000366.1 GCA_009783865.1 Planctomycetaceae bacterium
ATCGCTGGACAACTTATATTCGATCATATAGGACTTTGCATTGGGAACCGCATTCCATTTCAGCGTTACGCTCTTATTGGTAGTTGCTTCAATATCAACTTCAAGAACCGGGCGGGTGAGTTTGGCGATAAGCGTCGTTTTCGTTGTTGTCAGCGTCATTCCCGGATAGTTCGTATTGGTCATTTCGCAGTAAACCGTTCTTCCAACAAGAGAATTGGCAAACGTGATTTTGCCGCCGTTGTTCTTGTAGAGCGTTGACGATATCTCCGCACCGTTATCATATTTCAAAACGTATCCCGTTTTTCCGGCTATGTTTTCGCTGCTAAGATCCAACACCACGCCGGAAACACTCGGAATTGCCATTAGTCCTTGACCGCTGTAGTCATAATTACTGATACTGGCATTGGCGGGCAAATTCAGCGTAGAAAACTGCAGTTGATTGTCATTGCAATACAGATACCACATTTTCGTGTTCTTCGATAAGTCCAGCGAAGTCAACTGGTTGGAAGAGCAATCCAGATACCGCAAATTCGTGCTCTTCGTCACGTCCAATGTTTCCAGTTTGTTGCCGCCGCAGGACAGTGCGTCCAAAGCAGTGTTCCCTGATACGTTCAGCGAATCCAGTTGGTTATTTTCGCAAGTAAAATAAAACAGCACCGGACAGCCCAATGTATTTAAGGATGTCAACCTATTGCCTTCGCAACTTAGTGACTGCAAAGCAGTGCAGCCGGATACGCTCAATGAAGTCAATCGGTTATTCACGCAATTCAGTCCTGTCAGTGCAGCGCAGCCGGCGAAGTCCAAATTGCCGGTGAGTCCGGCACCATTTGCCGAAACGAGAGTGAGTCGTCTTTCGCTTCCAATGAGTGTCCACGTCAGGTGACCGTCCTTTATGCCGTTGTTTGCTTTAGCAGCATTGACCTTTGCTAAATCATGTTCATTGAAAGGTGCATCTACCTTAAGCGTTGTCAGACACCATGCTGTGTTGTTTGCCGTAATGTCTTCTTCGGCAACATTAGTGATTTTCCAGCCAACGTAATAAGAAGTTCCGGAGGCGAGATTTGCAGTCGAGAGTTCACGGGTATCGGTCGTTGATGCGCCGACCGCCAAATTGCTCATATCAAAAGTACCGAGATTGATTCCCAAAGTAATGTTTACGGAAGTCGGCTGACTCGTTAATGCGTAATAGGTTATCTTATAATCGCCTGAATCTGCGGTGCCGATATTTTTAATCTCTCCTGTTGTAACACTGAACGCATCTCCTTTTACAACCGGATTAGGAGTTATCGTTCCGCCGTTGGATGCCTCAAGGTTTGGTATCCCATTGATATCTAACGTTGCCGTGCAATAAGCCCAGTTATTCGTTAAAACTGTTTCTCCGTCAACACCGCTGATAACCCAGCCGATATAATACGAAACGCCGTCTGCGAGATTCGCGGTATTGAGCGTATGTGTACGTGTGTCTGACGAACCGGCGGCTATATTCGGCTGGTTTCCGAATGAACCGAGATTGATTCCCGAAGCGATATTTGCGGAAGTCGGCTGACTCGTTGACGCATAAAAAGTAATCGTATAAGTACCCGATGCCGCATTACCGACGTTTTCAATCGTTCCCGTTGTTATGCTAATCGGATTGCCTTTGGACACAGGATTGGGGGTAATAGTTCCTCCATTGGATGCTGCAAGGTCGGGTACCCCATTGATATTTAACATTGTCGTGCAATAAGCCCAGTTATTTGTTGTAACTGCTTCTCCGCTAACATCGCTGATAACCCAGCCGATATAATACGAAGTACCGATAGCGAGATTCGTGGTATCGAGAGTATGTGTACGGGTGTCAGACGAACCGACGGCTATACTCGGTTGACTGACGAATGAACCGAGATTGATTCCCGAAGCAATGTTTGCGGAAGTCGGCTGACTCGTTGACGCATAATAAGTAATCGTATAAGTACCCGATGCCACATTACCGACGTTTTCAATCGTTCCCGTTGTTATGCTGATAGAGTCGCCTTTGTGTACCGGATTGGGAGTAATAGTTCCGCCGTTGAATGCCGCAAGGTCGGAAAACTCTTCTACATTAAAATTGTGCGAACTTTCCGCAGACGTTGCACCGGTTCTCTCACAAATTGTCCTAAAATATATGGTATGATTGCCGGGACTAACACCTGCAGGTGAAACTGCCGCATTGACACTGACATTCGTTGTGCCGCCGTAAGTAGTGTCTATCGTTATCCAACTGCCGCTGTCGACCCTGTACTGCAATTTGTCCACCGTGTTGAGCGTAATGTTGTTTTTCGTTCCATACACATTCTGATTCTGCAAGGTCTGAACAGAACTCACGCCGCCGAAAGTGAACGTATTCGTGACCTGGCTATAACTCCCGCTTGTATTTGTCAACGTCAACGGTACATCCAGAACGTCTTGTATGCCGTTGTCGTCAGTGTCCCGCCAACCTATCATCTGAAGCGTCGGTGCCGATGCACTGACTGCATTCCATGCACGTCTCATATCGTTGCCATCCCCCATCAGTGAGACATTGTTGCGGGGCGGTGCATCGCCGGGACGGGTAATATGGTTCGTATTCTGGATATTGTAATAACCACTTGTTGCTGTATAACTACTTGCACCAATGTATTCGTCCAAAGCATAGAAAAGATGCCCCATCTCGTGTGCCAACACCATACCAAGGTCGTTAATTCCCCATCCGGCGGTATTATAGGACAATATGGTGTAAGGTCCGCCAAGATACGCATAGCCGTAGCGAAGGTCTGCGGCGGTTGGGGTTTGGGTAACATTTATGGTAAATGCCCAGTCGGTATTGTTGGCAACCCGCTGGTCGTGATTGAACTGGCGCATGTTCGATAATTCGGACTGGTAATTCGTATAACTACCGTTATAACCTTGAGAAACCAGGAACTCTCCTATCCAGCGGCTGGCATAATCGCGTTTTGTCACTGGGTCCCAATCTGCCGCCGGATTGAGAGTTGTTCTAAAAGGAGTATCAGCATATGTGAAGTCGGTTGTGAAGGTCAACAAAAGATTCGGCGTATTAGGATTGTAGGCGAATTTGTCGAACATGCTTTCCCACCAGTCCAAGCCCTCTCTTATTTTTCCCTTTACATTGTTAATTTCCGTTGTCGTCCAATCTGCTATAGCAGTAGAAACTGTATCATACAGCACCACTGGTACCCAAACGCTGCCAATCATGAATTCAGCGTTATCTCTGGCTACTGCACCGTATGGGACACCCGCTATCATTGCATCGCCGGATTCCCAGATACCGGCATCAGGATTGTCCCATGTTCTGGCATCGTTCCCCAAGTCCAGCGGCAGTTCCGTTGGGGTGAAGGCGGCTTGCGCCTGCACCGTTGCCGTAGTCAGCACATTGCTCGTTGTCAGAACGGACAATCCTCGTACCGCAATGAGACCGTCATAGTCACTGCCTACGTCGAAACTCCACGTTGTTCCAATGATTTCCATTCCGCCCATTGCCACATCACCAGAATTGATGCGAAATGCTCTCGATATATTCTGAGTATCAACAGTGAGGAACTTACCCGAAGAAGAAAGCGAGACAACGGCAACAGAACCGAAACGGGCGGAATCGATTTCGATGTGAATCGGATTGCCGTCCAGCGTCACCGTGTTATTGTTATTATCGGTCCTTACGACAATCAAATCATTTTGTGTCGTTTGGGCGGCGATTTCGATGGCGGCTTGAAGATTGGCGGCGGAGATTTGCGTTGCGGTAATTTCAATGATGTTGTAGTCGGCGTAATTGCCGAGATTCAAGTCCGCGTATTGTGATTTGATGGTATTGAACTCGGCAATGGAAACCGACAACATCTCCCGCGGTTCAAGGGTTTCAACACGAAGAGTACGATTAAGAAGCGACTTTCTGGCGGATTTAGCCATCGGAATTACCTTTCAAAAGAAACAACGAAACGGAAACACGAAATACGACAAAATGTGTATAATACACCCACTCGTAGTAAAATAACATAAAATTTCACTGTTGTCAAGGATTTCGGTAATCTGGGTGATTTTTTTAGAAAAAAAAGGAAATTAACAATAACTGCCGAAATTTTAGAGCGGGACGCTTTTACGTCCCGCTTGTTTGCACAAATTCAACAAAACAGAAATTTTTATTTGCCTTCTTCATAAAAAAAGGTAAATTAGGGAAAGAATAACGGGTTCCGTATGATTTACCAGACTTGTTTCGTAGCCCATACAAAACCGCCCCATTTTACCAGTTTAGGCGAACTTTGGTATGATAGGTAAAAAGGAAAGGGCAAATTACTGG
>WRCR01000367.1 GCA_009783865.1 Planctomycetaceae bacterium
AATGAAATCGTACTCGACTAAAATACACCGAACGCCACTTATCGAACGGTGGAGCATCCTGATACAAACGCCAAAACTGACATAACACTTTCCGGCGAAAACCTAAGCAGGATTAAAATCTTACGCTAACCGGCGTGCTAATGCTGGAATCGTCTTGCTGTGTTCGCCGCAGATGTAATAGCCTTCGCCGCCGTCCGCTACCGTTCTCGACAATATAGTTTTCCAAGGGCGAAAGTAATATCGCGGGTCGCTCTTCGGCGGGGTCTCATTCACGTCCTTGCCCTCAAGCGGCAGTAAATCGAAAACCGCCGTCGTGAAGTGAACAATCTTGTGTCCATCCTGATGCGCAACATTCCGCACCATCGACAACGCTTTCAAATAAACTTCCGGTCCAATTACGCCGCTGCCGAAGTTGCAGAACACGCCGCCTTCCAAATTGGCAAGCGACTGCGTATAAATCAGAAAGTCCGTATAAGATGCCTGACCGAGTGCCGCACCGTCGCAATTCGGATGTTCGTGAATGAAATCGCAGCCGATGCCGACATGCACCGTCACCGGTACCTGCAACTTGAAAGTGTTCCACAGCAAACTAAATTTTTTGTACGGAAAGTCATGCCGGTCTATCCAGCGTCCGACTGCTTCGCCGAAGCCGATGCCGTCTGATGCCGCTTCTTTCGCAACTTCGTTTAGTTGACCGGTTTCGTTCCACAAACCGAATTGTCCTTCGCTGATGTATTTCGCAACACTTTCGGTAGTTGCGCCCAGCATTGCGAATTCAAAATCGTGAATTGCCCCCGCGCCGTTCAGGGCAATGTGAGTAATATATCCTTCTTCGAGAAGTTTCACCAGAATCGGAGTTGTGCCGCTGCGGAGAACATGCGCGCCGAGCATCCACAGAACGGTCGCCTTATTCTGTTTTGCTTTGCGGATACGGTCAGCAAGAATGTCCAGCGATGGGTGGTCGAAGTCCGCCGCTGCATCAGGGGAAAGCATCACCGAAAGGTCTAAATCGTGAACTCTTTCGGCAATGGGTTTCAATTTCAAACGTGAACGGTCAAATTGTTTGAACATTTTATATGTCGTTATTTGCGTAGGGTTACTGTGTTTCTGAAATACGCCTACGCTAATTTACTGTTTACTGCGAAATCTTTCGCCGGTTTTACGTTCCTGATTCAACATCGCAGCAATTTCCGCACCGGCACCGTCAATAGGAATCAAACAACTTTCTTTTTCCCAACGCCATTTGATTTCCAAGTTGCCTTCCGCCAATGTTTTCTCTCCGAGTACAATCCGCAATGGAAATCCGATTAAATCCGCATCTTTGAATTTAACACCCGCCCGCTGGTCACGGTCATCGACAATACAGTCGATGCCCTGCGCTTCCAATTCATCGTGCAGTGTTTTCGCAATCGTCATCGTATTTTCATCATTTACTTTAATCGGACATATTACCGCTTCATACGGCGCAAGATTGACCGGAAAAATCAAGCCGAAGTCATCGTAAGAGGTCTCCGCAAGACCGGCAATAATCCGGTTAACGCCGATTCCATAGCAACCCATTATGATTATTTTCTGCGTCTCGTCGGCATCAAGAAACTTTGCGCTCAATGCTTCGGAATACTTCGTTCCAAGTTTGAAAACGTGTCCAACTTCAATGGCGGACTGCACTTTCAATTTTGCAGAGCAGCGGGGACAAGCATCGCCGTTCACCGCATTGCGCAAATCGGCAATCGCCGCCGGTGTCCAATCGCGGTTCGGATTAACATTGACGAGATGCTTCTCCGCCTTGTTTGCCCCGACAATAGCATTGACGGCATCCATTGCGCTGTAATCGGCATAGAGGGGAACCTGTTGTTTCAAGCCGACGGGACCCGCAAAACCGACCGGTGCGCCGGTTACTTTTTCAATCACTTCGGGAGCAGCGAGTTCCAACTTTTCGGCATTAAGAAAACGGCGGATTTTGTTCTCGTTGGCATCATAGTCGCCGCGAATCAATACCGCAACCGGCTTACCGTCTGCGAGATAAATCAAGGTCTTCACGAGTTTCTGCGGCTTTGCTTTCAGAAACTTGCAAACCTGTTCGACGGTGTGCGCTCCCGGCGTATCAAGTTCGGCGGTGCCTTTCAACTCTGCGGACGATGAAGGATTTCCGTCCGATGCCGCGCCGATTTCCGCTTTTTCCGTATTAGCGGCATATCCGCAACTTTCGCAATGAACGACTTTGTCTTCACCGTTTGGCGAAGGTATCATGAACTCATGTGAAGCATCGCCGCCGATAGGTCCCGACTCCGCTTCCACCGGCAGATATGATAGACCGCAGCGTTCAAAGATATTACAGTAAGTCCGGTACATCACCTTGTATGTATCGTTCAATGATTCCAGCGAAGTGTGAAAACTGTAAGCGTCTTTCATTATAAATTCGCTTGTCCGCAGGATACCGAAGCGCGGACGCTCTTCGTTGCGGAACTTCGTTTGAATCTGATACAGCGTAATCGGCAACTGCCGATAACTCGAAACAAAGCGGGCGACGATGTCCGTTATTTCTTCTTCGTGAGTGGGACAAAACACGACCGGTACTTTTTTACCGGCGCGCCGCAACTCGGCTTTGATTAGAACATTGCCGAATGCTTCCACGCGGTTTGTCTGTTCGTAGAGTGAAATCGGACAAAGAGCGGACATGAGCAGTTCGACCGCACCGGCTTTGTTCATTTCTTCGCGAACAATCTGCGCCGCTTTTTGCAGTGAACGCGAGCCGAGCGGCAGGTAGGCATAAGCCCCCGCCATGATTTGGGTTATGAGACCGGCTCGGAGCATCAGTATGTGCGAAGGAATTTCGGCACCGTCCGGCACTTCTTTCATCGTAGGAATAAGCGTTTTTGACCAATACATAGAATATCCAAGTTGTGTAGTTAAGGAAATGCAATCAACGTCTATTTTCCGTTAAATATCATAAATTTCAAGAGGGTATTCGGATATTTTTGTACTTCATTTAGCCGGCACTCCGGCTGAAAAACAGCAAATTTTTATTTTTTATCGGAATTATCTTTGAAATTTGCCGATTTCAATTTATAATACAACGTGTTAGTTTTGTTTCTTTTTTTAATTCGGAGGACATACAGTGGAAAAACGTATTGCTGTTTTAGGTAATTTGAGGGGGGGAAGCCGCGCATTCACCCTCGTTGAACTTCTCGTGGTTATTGCCATTATCGGCGTTCTCATCGCTTTGCTTTTGCCCGCGGTGCAGGCAGCCCGCGAGGCCGCAAGAAGAATGCAGTGTTCCAACAAAATGAAGCAACTCGGAATCTCAATTCACAACTATCACGACGTGCATCAGCAGTTTCCCTTCGGGGCTTTCATGCGAAACAATAGTGACGGTCAGGCATCCCTTTGGCATTTCTACTCAATGTGGGGCGTTTCAATACTGCCGTTCATTGAACAAGAAGCGGCTTACAGTATTTATTTTCCTGCCGCTTCGCTGGAAAATCAAACTGTTGGTCAGGTTAGTCCGTCAAATCAGGGCAAGAACCGGCAATTAGCCCAAATGCGGATGACCATTTACGAATGTCCTTCGGATACCGGTTGCGGAAAATTTGAAATTCCATCAACAGAAATCAGGGAAGACGGAACGCGTGCCCATACAAATTATACTCATTTTCCGCATTATATGACTTCCTATAAAGCGGTCGGCGGTTCTAATACCGACGGCGGTTGGTGGTGGAATGATGAAAATACCACTGGCGGCACTGTCCGCGTTTACTTGCGGGGCATTATGCACGGCTTTAGAAATCAGGGGGCAGAAACCAGTTTATCAGCGGGCTGTAAGTCCATTGAATCATTTACTTCGCTTTTGGACGGAACTTCAAACACGGCGGCATTTGTTGAAAGACATCAGCCGAAGACAATGGTTCGCAGAGCAACATTTTGGTCGAGCGTTTCTGCAAATCATATCTACACGATGTCGCCCAGAGCGGCAACGTTGTATTCACACGACTGGGAATTGTGCATCGCAACTTGCGGAAAAAGCAGTCCGACGGATGAATATATGTGCGGACGTTCTGCCGGTGCATATCATCCCGGCGGAATCAACACAACTTTAGCCGATGGTTCTGTGCGCTTCGTTTCTAATACGATAGATGTCGGAATCGGTTACGCTGCCAACCGCACTGATTTGCAAATGGTTGGCGTTTGGGGCTGCATCTGCGCTGTAGGTGAAGGTGAAGCAGTTCAACTGCCGTAAAAGAAGCGTAGGATTAAAATCCTACGCTAACTATAAAAGAGCCGAAACTTCGACCG
>WRCR01000368.1 GCA_009783865.1 Planctomycetaceae bacterium
CGACATGGCGTTGATAGTCGGAATATACCAAACGTCTTCCGGCAATTTGCCTTTGTCGTTGTACGATTTATTCCATTTCGGGTCTTGCGACATCTTCGATGTTTGCGAATATGCTTCCCGCACCGGTTCGGCATTGAAAACCATGTTTCGCAAGCCGGTCTTTGCATACATCAAAATTATATCGTGCTTTCGATTCCAGCGTGTTGCGACGTGTAATCCCCAATGATAATGCCAGACAATTTCGTTGACGAAATTCTTCTTGCCGAAGATGCCGTCGAGTACTATCTTGAGATAATGACTCGCCGTCGGGTCGCAATGCAGATATAAGGTGCCGGTGTCTTTCAATATGCGGCGCATTTCTACGATACGCTGCGCCATAAATGTCAAGTACGCCGTCATTGCGCTGCCGTGTATTTCGCCTGCTGCGGTGATAAACTTCAATACCGAAGGAAACATATTAGTCAGCGTTTCTAAATATGCTTCGTTGACATCCTGCCGCGTCCACGTGTCTTTGAAACTTGTTCCAGCGGCTTTACTGCCGGCTGGAGCGGTGTACAACCGCTTTGTATTGAACGGCGGGTCAAGATAAATGAGGTCTACAAATCCGCTGTTCAAGCCCGAAAGAACATAGAGATTGTCGTTAGTGTAAAGCGTATTTTGAAATGCTCTCTTTGCTTTTTTTACCATTACATATTCTTCCGCATATACAAAACAGTCACGCTCCAATTTTGATGACGGTATTATAATTGATTGCGGGAAAGAATCAAATATATTGTATCCATTCCGCGAAAGCCGTGTATTCAGAAACGCCTCTCTTCGAGACGTTTGTACCAAAACAGTTCATGATATTATTTCACAACAGCAAACAGGAGAGTTTTCCTGCGGTACCTAAGTCCGCCGTATTTAATTTGATTTTTTATACCACGTTTCAATCTGCTGGACGACCGCCCGCGCGTCAATCGGCTTACTGCAATAGGCATCCATTCCGACATCAAAACACTTTCGCACATCTTCCTTCGTAGCATTAGCCGTCAGCGCAATAATCGGCAGACGTTTTTTTCCATGTTCACGTTCCCATTTTCGAATCAGGTCGGTCGCCTCAAATCCGTCCATTTCCGGCATGAGACAATCCATGAGAACGATGTCATAGTCCTTTTGACGGACGGCATTACACGCCTCAATACCGTTGGTGACAACATCGCAAGAAAAACCGGCTTCTTCTAAAAGGTTCTTTGCAACGATTTGATTGATTTTATTGTCTTCGACAACAAGAATATGCACCTTTCCCGCCAGAGACGATATCGGACGGTTTTCCATGTGCAAACGCTGTTTGATATGTCTGCCGGGCTTCGACTTTACAGTTTTTGAAGCATCGTCGGAATTGTCAGCACTTTCCGCATCGAAAATACCGAAATTGCCGCTTGGCGGCTTTTCTGCGGAGAAAAACCGATTCATTACGGCATCGAACAACGCAGAAGCAAAAACCGGCTTGCTGATTGACTCTACCCGCGAATTGTCAAAAGCGTACTGTTCGTAGTCCTCCGAAAGCGGAAAGAGCAAAATTATCTGTGCGGGTAAGATGCCGTCCCGTATTTTTTCACGTTCGAGCAACTGACGAACCAGGTCAATACCCGTTCCATCGGAAAGTGTATGGTCGATGACAAACAGGTCAAACGGCTTTTCCTTTTTCAATTGTATTTCTGATAATCGAAGTGCCTCTTCGCCGGAGCCGCAGTCCATACATTCCATTTCCCACTGACGCAACTGAACACTGAGTGCTTCACGGTGAATTGCGCTGTTATCAACAACAAGAACGGAACGTCCTTTGATCTGATATCCTTCCGTTATTGCCCGATTGATGAAAGCCGTACATTGCCGTCCTTCGAGATAAGAACAATTTTTATCAACAGTTTCAAGACATTTCTGCTCACGGAGACACTGGAGAGTCAGAGGGTCACACACAAACGGAATTTTGAACCAGAACGTGGAACCCTTCCCTTGTTCGCTTTCAACACCGATTGTCCCTCCCATGAGTTGAACAAGTTTCATAGATATGGCTAATCCGAGTCCAGTCCCGCCGTACACTCTGGCAGTAGAAACATCTGCCTGTGCAAACGCCTCAAAAAGACGATTGATGTGGTTTGAAGAAATACCAATGCCCGTATCGGTGACGATGAACTTGATAGTCACGGTTGTTTCGTTCATCGATTCCATCACAACGTTAACCCAAACGCCGCCTTGCTCGGTGAACTTGAGGGCATTTCCCGCCAAGTTGAGCAGGATTTGGCGAATCCGTCCTGAATCCCCTTGCACAACCCGCGGTAAATACTGACTAAACGAAATAGCCAGTTCCAGGTCCTTACTGCTGGTGCGCGACGCAAGAGAAGCAATGACTGCCCCGACGGTTGCCGAAAGGTCGAAAGGTTCGGATTCAATTTCCAAGCGTCCCGCCTCAATCTTTGAAAAGTCAAGTATGTCGTTAATCAGGAAAAGAAGCGCGTTGCCGGACGCATTAATCAATTGCACATATTCATGCTGTTTATCGTTAAGCGGTGTGCCGACAAGAAGGTCGGATAAACCAATAACACCGTTGAGCGGGGTGCGGATTTCATGCGACATGTGGGCAAGAAATTCGCTTTTCGCTTTGTTTGCGTCTTCCGCTTCCCGCTTGGCACGTTCCAAATTTTCAGCATATCGTTTCCGGTTCAATTGGCTTGACAAGCCCTGTCCAAGCAGCATCAACTGTTTGGCATCAACTTCGGTGTACGGCGTTTCCTTGTTGCCGACACCGATGATACCGATGTGGCGGTCGCCGTCGAGTATCGGAAAATTCATGTGCGAACGGACCTTAGTATGTCCGTCGGGAAACACACGTTTTCCCGGCAGCGCGGCAAAATCGTCTTGAATAACCGCCTGCCGCTTCTCTATACACTCCGTCAAATAGCGAGACAAGGTGTGCGGTGTTCCATGCTCCGTAACCAACGGAAGCATACAGTCGATTTTTTTGTCTAACACTACCGAACGGAACGGCAGAACTTCTTTAGCATGTTCCAAAAGTACGACGTACCCCATTGAACTGTTCGTCAGTGCAGCAACCGAGTTAATTGTAAAATCGATGAGTTCATGTTCCTCGCTGTCTGTCATACGGGCTAATTCAAGGAGGTCGTTCATACGCCGCCTATCTCGTTCCAAAGCGGCTTCATGTTCTTTGAGTTCCCGCAGGTCACGACCATAACCGGCGATAATGAAACTATCTTCCTTCTTGACGCGCACAAGTGTAATTTCACTAGGCATCGATGAGCCATCAAGGGCTTGATACATCCACTCATACCGCTGATACCCTGTTTGAACTGCTGCCGAGAATTTTTCATGTCTCATTTCCGCAGATAACCGTCCATTGGGCTGATATTCCGGCGACAAGTCAAAAAATCGTTCACAAAATTCCTGCTTGCTGTCAAATCCAGCCATGCGGATTGATTCTTTGTTGCAGTCAATCACGTTGCCGTTCATATCAAAAAGAGCGCAAGCCATCGGGGTCATATCCAGCATAATCGCAGCACGCTCGTCCGCTTCTTGCTTTTCAGCAAGTATCTTTTTTTCTTCCCGCAGGTCGCGGGCATAGCCCACGACGATATATCCATCGCCGCGTTGGACGCGCACAAGCGTAATTTCAGCGGGGACCGGAGTGCCATCAAGTTTTTGGTGAATATGCTCGAATCGATAGTATCCGTTACTAAATGCCGTCTTTAGATTTTTAACGGCTACTTCTCGTGTACTGAGTCCATTCGGTTGGTATTCCGGCGAAAGTTCAAAAAACCGGCCGAGATATTCTTGTTTGTCCCTCAATTCAAACAGATTGACCGCCTCCTGATTGCAATAAACGGGATTGAATTCCTCGTCAAAAAGAGTGGCACAGAGCGGAGTCGAATCGAGCATAATTCGTACGCGTTCGTTTGTGTCGTATATCTCGGCAAGCATCCTTTTTTCTTCCCGAAGGTCACGCATGTAGCCGCAGATGTTGAAACCATTGCCATGCGGCACGCGCACAAGTGTTATTTCACAGGGAACGGGCGTTCCATCGATTAACTGATGCACTTGTTCAAAACGTGCGTATCCCTTTTCAAATACTTTCGCTAAGTTTGCCTTCACCAGTTCCGCCGAGGGTTTTCCGTTTGGCTGATATTCCGGCGACAGTTCAAAAAATCGTGAGAGGAATTCTTGTTTGCTTGGCATTTCGAACAATTTGACCATTTCCAAATTGCATTCGATGTGATTGAGTTCCTCGTCCCAG
>WRCR01000369.1 GCA_009783865.1 Planctomycetaceae bacterium
CTCCCTCGCGAATTGTTTATAATCCTCTGCGGAGTGAACAATGTTTTGTAATCATAAGTCCTGTATCCAATGATTTTATTAGCATCATTGATAATACATGCGGGTGACGAGACAAGATTGATTTTGGAATCGGCGAATAATCGGCGTTGAATTTCCAGCCGTTCGGTAAACATGATGTCATCAGCGTCCATTCGGGCAACAAGTTCATATTTTGCCTCTGCGGCAATTTGGTTAAGCCGGGCAGCCAAATATCGTCTTTGACCGTCGTGTAAAACGCGAACACGCGGGTCTTTTACGGACTGTGCAATTTCCAACGAACCGTCCGACGAACCGTCGTCGACAAGAAGCAATTCCCAGTCGTCTATTGTCTGAGCAAAAACAGAACGAATCGCATGCACCAGCGTCCTCTTGTTGTTCAAAAATGAAATACCTATTGAAACTCTCATTGTCTGTTCATTGATTGACCTGTGTTGAAAACGGCATTGGGATTGAAACTTTATCTGCTCCCATGGCAGCGTATTATAGTACTATTTCTTTATCAATCGCATAAATATACGCTCGCAGTGTTTTTCATCTTCTACAATAAATAAACGCTGCCTGTAGTATTCGTACATTTTGCGAAGACAATAGGAATGATTAAGTATAAAAACACTATTGGATAAAAACTTTAACATCAGTTTTTTTCGAAAACACCGTCTTTGGAATGGAATTACCTCATCAACGACAAAAAATGGCGAAACGATTTTGGTTAGTGAATCAATAGTGTAATGCCGGTAGTGTTTTTTAGACATCGAAACGTTGATGTGCGGTACGGTAAGAAAAAGAACGCCATTTCTATTATCGCTGCCCGAATTGCTATCAACCAAAAGGTTTGCCGCCGCTTCAAGAAACGGCTGTTCCAATTCGTCAGGAATATGTTCCAACACCTCAATTAACAAGCCGCAATCAAAGTGACAACTGGCCAATGAATCGGAAGGATTTATTATATCTTGTACCTGAAAATCAACAATCGGGCGCATGTTTTGTGCGAGACCGATTGCTCTTTCTGAATAATCAACTCCAATGACACGACAACCGGGAAACGACTTGTGAACTTCCCAAGTCAACCTTCCATCGCCGCAACCGATATCAACAATAGAAGTAAACTTTTCCTTCGATAATCGTTCAATTAAATAATCGAGAGTCGATTGATAATTCAGTCCCCATCCCCAATTAAATGTGTGACGAAACACGCCGTTTTCACTACTGGAAATATAATGATACGGAAAATCGTATTCTTCGTCCTGTTTTTTTTGTTGTGATGAAAATTGCGGCATGGCTAATGTATTGAATTGGCGATAAATAATAACCTCAAATCGGCAAACTTGGTAAAATTACAATAACTATTGTTTCATGTTTTGATGGCAAGCGGCATGCATTCTGCGGGAAAATCGCCAGGCATATACCGCCGTTATAAACAGCCCCACCGCCAAGGCAAACAAATATGCCAAAGCGATTCCTAATGCTCCGAGCTCATAGCATCGGAGTAATGTAAACGCTCCGCCGATGTAGCAGCAAGCCCAAATTGTCCTTTGTATTGTATAAACCCACATTTGTTCCTCAGCGATAAGAAATATCATTATTACTTTCTCGACGGCAGTAAGAACAGCGGCAATACACAGGACAGTCAATACTATTCCCCCATCGAAAAATTCTCGTCCGTAAATTGTTCCCATGAACCACGAAGGACAGACGAGAAGAGGCAAACAAACCGCAAAAGTTAATCCGACGTTGAAACAAAAAAACGTTATCAATATTTGATTAAAAAGCGGCCTTTTCTTTTTGGCTCTTGTTTCCGAAAGAAGCGGCAGAAAGACATGCACACCAAGTGTAGATAATGTGATAATAATCATAAATATCTGCCAGGCGGCATGATAAATTGCCAGTTCGGAAAATCCGACATACCGAACCAATAGAACGTCACATATCCAAAAAACTATGACAACCAGTGCAGTTCCGTAAGCAAGCGGCAGGCTGAATCGGCAGACGAGCGGCAATTCCTTAGCGGCATTGCGAAAATCACAATGCACACCGTGCTTACGAGTATTATGACCAATAAACCATCTTCCAACAATGCAGCCGAGTACGAGGGCGGTTCCATAACCAATCATGGCACCCCGCAATCCGTCCAGCCATGCTCCGAAAACGACCAAGAGAAATTTCATTATACCCAGTAATGTTTCTGTCGAAGCAAGTCCGCGAAAATCCTGGAAACCGCGAAGAAGACCTGCCTGAACGCTTGACAATGTTGCCAGGAAAAGGAGAATACCTCCAAATTGCATCAATCCGGTCAGATGCGGTGCTTTAAGAACGTGCTCACAAAGCAGCGATGACATTGCAAAAATAAAAAGTGCTATCAGCATTCCAACGGAAAGAGAAAACGCATAACACATGCCGATGATTCGTCCGACTTTTTCCTTGTCCGATACCAAAAATTCCGGTACAAATTTTGTCATTGTTACGGATAGTCCTGACTCGGCAAGAAATGTTAAAAGCATTGATGAAGACATCAATATGTTGTATTCGCCTAATTTTTCCCTGCCTAACACGTGCGCCAGCCCGACGGTTGCCAGCATTGCCGAACCTTTACCGAGAGCGGTACCCAGCGTTACCCAGAATCCGTTGTAAACCAACCGTTTTCCAATCGGTGAACTCTTTACGCGATTCAGCAGCGGCCGCAACGGCGGCGGACAACATGTTTCGGCAAGCGAGTACAAACTCAAAGTGTAAAATCCTTTCTACAGAACAAATCAACGGTATTTCTCGAAAAAAATGTTCAATTGCGGGTAGAAAATTCTCTTGTCTGTATGCCCGTATGTCTCATTAAAATACCTAAAAAACGATGCAATTAGCAAAACCGGCGTGAGTATAACAATTTACTTGAAAACGTACAATAGCAATTCTAATATTTTCTGCTTTCTGCGAACCATAATTTATCGACAGCCCTCTTACCGGCGGGGGCAGCCCCGCCGCTCTGATTGAATCAACGCATCATTTAGCCGGTACTCCGGCTCCGGTTGACCTAAACAGCGGCATAATCCGGTAAGGCGTTTCCAATATCAGCAAAGCAAGCGACGTATTCAAAAGACGACCGCCTTTATCGCAGTAATAGTCGGGAAAATACCAACTGCCCGCTTCATGTCCTGTCGTGCTTTGAGAGTTCACCAAAAATTCCTGAACCTGCCGATTCCAACTGTTCCAGTTAGACCCGCCGTAATGATGCAGCAGCAGCGTTGCATAATATACAAAATAAACGTTACAGACCGTCTCGCCGTTCTTTCCTTTTTTCAACGCACCGTAAGCGGCAACGGCTTCGACTCCATCATCAAGCGGTTTATCTCCCGGCTTCCAGCCCAGATACATTCGCAGCAGCAAACCGGTGGCGGTGGAATTGATTTTGGAATCCTCGCCTTTGCCCCGCATTGGGTCGCGGACATTCTGCGGCAAATAATGATACCGCCGACCGCCGTCGTCTTGGACTAAATCCAGAAAATCCGTTATCCCGTAAAGAGTCGGCTGCGAAACATTCAAGCCGCCGAGTTTTGCACTCTTCAACGCCATTGTTTGCCAAGCCGAAACGGAAATATCGCCCGGACTTTGTCCCGGGGTATACCGCCAGCCGCCGGTGCGCCGGTCTTGCGCCTCTTCGATAAAACGAATCGCTTCCTGTGCTACAAAAGTCAACCGCTTCGGCTTCCGCTTGCACATTGTGTATGCTTCACACAGTGCCATCGCCGCAATACCGTGGGAATACATTCCGTCGGTTGACTGCAACAAATCGCAACCGGCACCGGTCTCTTTGGCGTTCTTCAAGAGGTATGCCAATCCGTCTTCGACAACTTCCCGATAAGGATTTTCCGCCGGACTTCCTTCGAAAGTATAGCCCGCGCCGAGAAACGGCAATAACGCCAAGGCGGTAGCGGCAATTCGGCTGCCGTGTGTACCGGAATCGGAACATCGGCGGCAGGAATCAACAAAATCGAAACTCCAACTTCCCTTATGCGGTCCTTCTTTGACTTGATGAGCGGCAAGCCACACGAGACCGGCTTCGACGGCATTTTCACCGCTTGCGCTGCTGTCGCCGCAGCCGACAGAGCGACCACGACCTTCCTTGCTTCGTCCGCCGTATCCGCCTCCTTCAGCGAATTCACCGCTGCGCTCACCGCGGTTGTCTCCAGCCGATGTTTTGCCGTCAATGTCCGTTTCGGTGCCTATTGGAGCGGTTTCCATGCCGCTATTTGCCTGA
>WRCR01000370.1 GCA_009783865.1 Planctomycetaceae bacterium
AACGACATTCCCGAATTATTCGGCAAGACCGTCGGCTTGGTCGGCTTCGGTGCTGTTGCCCGACTCGCCGCAAAGTTTCTTGATGCTTTCGGCGCAAACATCATCGTATATGACCCATTCTTTCAAAAGAAAGACGAAAACGTTGAACCGGTTGAACTAGAAACTTTGATGAGACGCTCGGATATTGTTTCGATTCATGCGCGGTATTCGCCGGAGACGCACCACTTGATTAAACGGGAACACTTGTTGATGATGAAGTCGACTGCCGTTCTTATCAACACGGCGCGAAGCGGACTGGTTGACAAAAAAGCACTGCTCGAAATTCTTACTGCGAAGAAAATCATGGGAGCGGCTTTGGACGTGTTTGACGAGGAACCGCTCAAGACAGATAGTCCGTTTCTCGCACTTGACAATGTAACGATAGTACCGCATCTAGCGGGCAGCACGGCGGATGCTTTTCGGAATAGTCCTAGATTGTTTGCGGCAAATCTGGTACAATATATCGATGGTATGCGCTAAGCGATGATAGGATAACTGCTATGATTACAAAACGTTTAATTTTCGTCTTATTGATTTTCGTTTTCACGGTGCGGAATGTTTTAGCACAGCAGCAGAGCGAAACACAGCGGCTGACAGCCCGCATTCAAAAAATGATGGACGAGGTTCCAGACGGCGGACCAACCGGCGAACAAGTCGGCTGGAATTGGAACTGGCATATCAGCCAACTCATGGATAAATGTAAGCAAACACCGACAGATGAATTGCTGTTGCCGACGGAAAAAATCCTGAACACGATGTTCAACAAAATGTCCGAAGGTCCCGACGGATATTATGGTTTCGTCGGACCGTACATCTATAACAACGAGTATTGGTGCGATGTGCATGTTTCCGATGCAATACTAACCGGACATGCTCTCACGTTTGCTATGCTCATTCACGACAAACCCGAATTGAAGAAAAAGTATAAAACGAGTTATGACCGTTTCATTGCCGTTGCGAAAACAAACCTTATCGAAAAATGGGACAAGCGAAATACATATTTTGAGGACGGTCCCTTTGCCGGATACAGCGAAGGGACAATGTTTTGCAAGCCCAACGACATGAAAAATTGGTTCGAGAAAGCATCTGCGCGTCCAAACGATGCACCGGCACCGACGCTGCCTTTCAATAAAGACCTCGACATGGCTTACTGCATGCTGCAACTGTACTATCTGACAGGCGAAGTGTACTATAAAAATTGTGCCGAAAAGATTTTCAACCGTTGCAAGGCGGGAATGAATCGGTTCAACGGCGGCTATACTTGGAACTACTGGGAACCGACTTCGCCGAAAGATATTATCGAGAAGGCACCAGGACGCTGGGACTTGTCGCATTGGGTTGGCACGCATCCTTATCGGGATTATCAACTGAGTGAAGTGTCGAAGATTATTTTCGCTTACGATTTCGGCGTTACATTTACCGAAGAAGACATCAAGCGGCTCGTTCATACGAATTTGAAATTCATGTGGAACGGCAAAGTCGGTGAAGATGCGCAATGGGCAAATTCCGATTCCAAACTGCCCGGCTATGTTAAAGCAAAACCGTCCACTGCGTATCCGACAACGGCAGGAACTGTCTGGTCGCCGTTAGCGCGATTTGACGAGACCATCGGCAAATTATCAAAAAAACCGCAACCCGTTAATTGGGCAAGAAAATACGTTCAAGATGAAGATAACGCTAGAAGATTAATCCAGTTGGAAGCACAGACAGGAATAAATTATTATTGGAAAATGCCGGTTCGTGTCGAGGACTTTCCGTGGATGAAAGGGATTGCCGAAAGCGGCGGACAAACATTGGCGGCGGTAATTCCTTCGGTGGTGCCGGCAGGAGAAAGCACGATGATTATTTCCAAGTCGTACAATGTAGAACGCAGTCCGCTGGAGATTTATGTTCGACCACTAGGAGAGCCGCCGACTGCGTCGGCGCACCTCACCACACAGCAGATGGGCAACAGCGTATTGATGTATTACTCTTGGGACGGCACCATCAATGGTGTGCGCAAGCCGGGAGAGTACGTAATTATTTGGAAATTCCTCGGCGGCGAAAGAGCATATCCGGTAACGCTGCGGTAAACGTGCAGCCGGCGGATTATCATCCGCCGCTCGTAAGTTCGTCCGCTGCTCATAAATTTCCTGACAATTTTGAGCATTTCTTCGACGAGAATCTATCCGCCTTCGTGACCGACACTGACACTCTGGGGAATCGCACTATATCCGCCGTGCGATATGCTTCTGCCGTCGGAAGATAACCGGCACCGCCCGAACCGCAGGTATCGGTCATCATTTTTTGCAACTTCACAGGTATCTATCGACAGCATTGACAATACGCCGGGCGATTGGCAATCCACAATGCGATAAAAATTTGCGCAGGATTTCTAGTCCTACGCACATCACCGTTCTTCCGCCAACTCTGCGGCGGCGTGAATTTTCAATACCGACATCGCGGCGGCAATGTTCGAGACGACACCCACCGCCAGCAAACTGCCGACGAGAACAATAAATTGACGCAGCACGGACAGCGGACTGATTTGTTCCACTCCGCCAAGTAGGAAGGGCAGCAGCGCAAATGCCGAAGCAAGGACTGCCAAGCCGAGTCCCCAAGCGAGTAAAGTGAAACTTTCGTACAACAGCAGCAGAATGGTTCGGCTCTTCGTAAATCCGATTGCTTGAAGCAGTGCCAACTCTTTGCGGCGTTCAAAAACATTGCGGACTTGTATCACCGCAAGCCCGAAGATGCCCAAGAGCAAACCGATGCCGCCGAGCGATTGAAATGTCGAAAGATAAGTGTTCTGCACCGCAAACAATTTTCGCAACCTGTCTGCTGTCGGTTCACCTTGAAAACCGTAGTCGCCGAGTAGGTCATAATAAATCTTGAGGGTGCGGTTGTCGATTTTAGAGTCAGCATACATGCCCCGACGAAACAGAAAATACTGATAACCGCCGACTTCGGGAAAGAGCGTTAAAAAATTTTCTTCCCCCATCATGATTTCCCCTTGCAAAACGGAGTTATACAACAAGCCGACAATTTCACATCGGACTTTTTCACCTTGTCCGATGTCAAGTTCGTACACATCGCCGACACCGCCGTAAAGATGCAGTGAGTACATTGCTGTATTTTTATCGATAATGACCAGTACGCGGCGCACGCCATCCGGGTCGATTGTGATTGGCTGCCAAATCGGAGACCATACACTTTTTTCCGGTTTATATTTATTATCTGCTTGTGAACGCCGTTCAGAAGAAAAAAATTGATAAGTGATTTCTTCAAACGTTGATTTCGGAATACCGAGAACTCGCGGGGTTCCCGACTGATATAAATTTAGGCAACTAACACTATCACCGCCTTGGACACGTAAGGAAACGATGCGCTCTTTAATGTAGCATTCGGCTTCTCTAGTACTGTCGTATACATGACGTTTTTCTTCAAGATACGCTTCGTCACCGGGTTGAATTCCAAGTTGTGCCCGACCTTCCGGTGTTCCGATGTCAATGAAAACAGGGAACATTGTTTCACCGATGTAATAATATCCGCCATGATTACTCTCTCCATGCCTTCCCCTCATGCCCGAATCCAAATAAAATGCGCTAATCGAGAGTACAAGGAATGTCGTTGACGCAATGAGGGCGATACATAACAAACTTCGGCTGCGATTTCTCACTGCATTGGAAGACGCAAACTTCACAAGAGAATCGATGGTATTGTCAGTTCGTGATGAAACGGTAAATCTTTTAGATACCGCACGGGTTCCGAGTAGTAGCAATAAGGCACCTACAAGAAAAAATTTAATTGGATGGGGTTCGAGAACAAGAAGGAACACGAACAGAAAAAAGAAAAGCATAATGCGGTTGAAAATTTTCCGGCAACCCATATGGGGATTGCACTGCTCATTGTCCCCGGCTCTTTGAGATTCCTTTGTATCTGCTGCCGTCTGCCGTCTGCCGTCTGCCGTCTCCTTTTGCTGTCTCTCCACCACCCCATGTAATAGCGTCCGCAGCGGTACTTTCGTTACACCGCGAACCGACCAAAGAATCGTCAAGACAGACAACACTACGCCGCTAATGAAACCGATGACCAAACTCATCGGATTGATGTGCAACTGCAAAAACGGTACCGTGACGGCATCGACCCACCAGGTCGTCAGACCGTAAATCATCAGTTGAGCGTAAAGGATACCGAAGAGAACGCCGAAAAACGAACCGGCAGTCGAAATGAGAAAGCCCT
>WRCR01000371.1 GCA_009783865.1 Planctomycetaceae bacterium
ACTAAACGAGGTTCCCGCATTACTCTGAAACTCGACACCGCCGGAATTGACAGACGAAATATTCAGTGTCCCGCTGCCTTTGACACCGCTGCCGAATGTCACCAAACCTTCATCGGCAACGATATTCAAATTGAATGTACCGCCCGATTCGACGTAAAGATCGTTTGAAACCCCTTTTGCCGTATTGCCGACCATGATGAGGCGGTTAACGTCAACATTAACGGTCATCGCCGTTTCGCTATCAACGTAGAACACGCCGCCATCGTCGGCAATGTTGATACCCATGAACATCAATGGTTCACCTGGAGCGGTAAAATTCGTGATGTCAATGACATTATCGTCATCGTTGTTTCCCGCACCGGTTTCGGTGCGGAAGGAGTTACCCAATACGGGAATCCAGACACCAAGTGCTAATTCGAATCGGGTTGCGTCCGAAACGAGTATTTTTCCTTTATCAGCACCGGTGAATGTGATATAACCGCTCGAAGCGGTGCCGTTTGCCCAGCCGTAGGAATACGAATTGACGATTTCGACGGTTCCTCGCTCGATTTCCGTTCCTCCGGTGAACGTATTAAAGTTGGTCAGTGTGAGTGACCCGGTGCCTCGTTGGATGACCGTACCGTCGCCGGTGATGGTTTGCGATTCCGTGAAGTTGTTGGAATGATAGTAAGCGAGAAAAGCCCCCGAACTGACCTCGAAACCGCCGCTTGCGGTGATGCGTCCTGCGGCAGTGTTGTTGCCGAGTTGGAGCGTGCCTGTCTTGACATAGACGGTTCCAGCGGACAAATTCGTATTATCGCCGGTAAAAATGAGTGTGCCGTCGCCGATTTTCGCGATGTGACCACTTTGAACGTCAATATTATCGGTTGTGACCGTGTTGGTCAAAGTGTTGAGTATTCCCTCGTGCCCGAATCCCACATCGACGACGATGTTTTTACCGGAAATGTCCATGTCGGCATCGAATCGCAGTGCCGTGTCGTCCGCCCGGAGCGCGACCGCTTTGCCGAGAGCGGTCGTTAATTGACCGGAACTATCGAACGCAACTGCCCCCTCCCAAACATTCAGATTACCGTAGAATTTGTCGTTGTCTCCGCCGCGAAACGCCAAAATACCGGCACCGTCTTTTTCCAGATTGCCGGTGCCGATGAGGGTGCCGAGGAATTCGACTTCGTTTGCAATACCGCCGTCGTCAACGTTTACCGTCACTCCTGCTTTTCCGCTGCCGCTTGCGGTAGTATCCAACAAGCCGATTTTCGCAGTGCCTCCGGTACCGAAGTTGATTTTCTCGAAATTGCTTACCGAATTAACGTCAATGCTGCCGAAGTTAGACAGGTTCAACGTGTTGTCATCGAAGACGTTGCCGCTTCCATAGCCGCCGTAGAGGTTGCCCGAGACAGCGGCACTGTCGATGTTGACGATGTTTGCCGTTACGCTGCCGATTCCAGCGGAATAACCGGCGAAGAGGTTGCCGGAAACCGTACCGCCCAAGATAGAGATGGTGTTTCCTGTGACGGCATTGGCACTGGAGGCACCAGCCGCGCCGGCATTACCGCCGTAAATTGTTGCATTGACGGTTCCATCGTAGATTGTAACTGTGTTTGCCGTAACTGCGCCGGTTCCGCTTCCGCGTATGAGTTCTCCGCCGTAGATTTCACCGGAAGTAATGGTTCCGCTGTAGATATTAACTTCGTTTCCGGTGATGGGCGAATTGGTTTGTCCCCGTCCGCCGTAAATGCGGACGGACTTGTCGAAGATGACATCGCCGGAGATAGATACCGCGTTATTGGAGACATCATTGAGTCCCAACGCACTGTATCCGCCGACGATGAGGGTATCGCTTTTCGTGAATTTGCCGCCGGTAATAGTAACGCTGTTGAAGGACAGTTGCGAAATGTCGGAAGGATTGCTGCTTTCCTGCGAATAGGCACCGTAAACGTTGTTGCGAATGGTGCCGCCGCTGATGGTTACGGTATTGCGCAAGGCATTGTAGCCGTATGTGTATGCATCGCCGTCTCCGCGAATCCAGCCGCCGTAAATGATGTTGTAGATATTGCCGTCTTCAATTATAACGTTGTTATCGGTAACATCTCCAATAAGTGCCCAGCCGCCGGTAACATTTCCGCCGGTCGCCGACGAACCAATCTGTCCGCCCTTTATGGTAACGGTGTTGTTTATGGAATCTGCTCTTGTGTAATGTTCTTTGCCGTCGGTTCCTATCTCTTTTCCGCCGATAGCGATTCCGCCGTAGACATGTCCGGGAATTTTGTCAGCGGGGTCGATGATGTCGACCGTTACATCGTTGTTGGACGGCTTGCCCTTGTCCGGGAAGAGCGAAAACGGCATACTCGGCAGGTTTGAATCCCCGAAATACAACTGCGGGTCGCGCAGCGGAGCACCGGGGTAGTCGAGCGGTATCTTTTGTCCTTGTACTGAAGCGGAAAAAGCGAATAGAACAGCCGTAACTACGGCAACAGTAATGACTTGGGAATAATTACTTCTCATGATAATCCGAAATAGCGAGACGATGAGCGTACTATAACGTCTCTTTTATCGGCTATTTCGGCAATAAAAATGAGAAAACGATTAAAGTCGTCCGCAAATTACATTTACGAGGGTAATTTGTATCCTTCGCGGCGCGGCAGGTTGACCAGTTTGTTCGCTTCATCGTCTCCAACAAATTGTTCCTTGAAGGGGACCCATTGAAGTTTGCGATTCAAGCGGCGGTACACAAGTAAAAAACGGACCAAATAACGGCGTTAGAGAGGAAATACAGACAGCCGGAGTACCGGCTAAATAGGTTTGTGCTTTCATTACCGATATATCATTTCTTCAACCGTTGTACCCGCCGGAATCATCGGCAAAACATGTTCCTGATACGGTACCGTAATGTCAAGCAGGAAAGGTCCTTCGGCGGCAAGCATCGCCTTTATCGCTGCCGGTAAATCCTCTTTCTTTTCAACAAGCAGTGCGTCCCATTTGAAACCTTTCGCAATCTGAACGAAATTCGGGTAGCGCACCTCCGGTCCAATGCCGGTGCCTTTGCCGAAGGTTTCAGGATGTTCAACCGGTCCCAAATAAGTGTTCGCTCTGTTCCTGCCGAAAAATCTGTCTTCCCACTGCATCACCATGCCGAGATGCTGATTATTCAAAACCATCACCTTCACGGGAATTTTTTCGCAGAAGCAAGTCGCCATTTCCTGAATGTTCATCAGGAAACTGCCGTCGCCGTCAATGTCGATAACCTGCTTTTCGGGACAGGCGACTTTCGCCCCCATCGCTGCCGGCAAACCGAAGCCCATCGTTCCCAATCCCGCACTTGAAATCCAAGTCCGCGGTCTGCTGAACTGATAAAACTGCGTCGCCCACATCTGATGCTGACCGACACCCGTTACCACGATTGCATCTTCGTCCTTCGTTTGCCGCCAAAGTTCTTCAATGGCATACTGCGGAACAATGTATTTCGATTCCTTATCGTAATACAGCGGCATTTCTTTTTTCCAATGTTCGCAGCGGTCGTGCCATTGCTTCGAATCTTCCGGCTGATAACTTTTCAACTTTTTATTCAAGGCGCACAACACGGTTTTAACATCGGCAATAATCGGAATGTCAGCCCGCTTGACTTTGTTAATTTCCGATGGGTCGATGTCAACATGCACTATCGCTGCGTGTTTGGCAAACTCCGTCGGCTTGCCGGTAACGCGGTCATCGAAACGCACACCGAAAGCGAGCAGCAAATCACATTCATGAACAGCATGATTAGCATAAGCCGCACCGTGCATACCTAACATTCCGAGCGAAAGTTTGTGTTCCCGCGGAAAGATTGACAATCCCATCATCGTTGTTGCAACGGGAATCTGCGTTTTCTCCGCAAACTTCAACAGTTCCGCTGCTGCATCGGACGAAACCACACCGCCGCCTGCGTAAATCACCGGTCGGTGTGCTTTTTTCAAAGCGTCAATAACCGCATTGATTGCCGGTTCTTTAGGACTTTGCACTTCGGCAATATAACCGGGCAGTTCCATTTCGGCATCGAAGTTGGGAACGCATTGCGCTACCTGAACGCTTCTCGGAATGTCCACCAGCACGGGACCCGGTCTGCCGGTCGTTGCGATGTGAATCGCTTCTTTCATAATGCGGGCTAACTGATTGACATCTGTAACGAGATAATGATGCTTCGTGATACCGCGCACAAGTTCGACAATCGGGGTTTCCTGAAACGCATCAAAGCCGATAGACGCAACTCCGACTTGCCCCGTAA
>WRCR01000372.1 GCA_009783865.1 Planctomycetaceae bacterium
AAGCAATTACAGTGCTTTGCGAAGGTATCCGAATCCGCTGAATCCAGCAGCAACGCAGCGCGGCATTGAATTAACTCACGAAGCGTATAAAAAACATCTCGGCGATTTACATTCTTACATTGAAGCGTATTTTACCGATGAACCTTCCTTGAATGCCGTCAACATCGGAACTATACCATCTGATGTTCAGCAGCGGGTTTTCATTGCCGACCCGCTTGACGAAAATGTACCGCTGCTGCCGATGCTCGCTTGGAGCGATGAACTTGAAAAAATGAATTTCAATAAGAAATCGTTATTCACCGGCGATAGTGAAGCAGATAAAGCAGAGCGGCAGCGGTTCTGGTCAACCGCTGCCCGGCTCAATACGGATTATTATTATCGGGCGATTCAGGACTGGTGCCGTAAGAACGATGTGTTGTCATCGGGGCATACCCTGCACGAAGAAAATCTGCTCGGACACATTCCATTGGACGGCAACAAGATTTCTGTCTTGCGGGCAATGGATATACCCGGTCTTGATTTGCTGAACAGCAATCCTTCGGGATTCCGCTATGGGCAGTGGAAGACCTGCGGTTTTCCGGCATCTGCTGCGGCATTGAACGGCACACGCTTGGTCTTTACAGAAATCAGTGATTTTGCACAAAAGATGGGCGGCGATAAGAAGCCTGCCCCGTTGAGTTGGATGTACGCAGCGGCAGCCAGTCAGGCAGCGTTTGGAATAACCGAATTCACCTTGTATTACCGGATTGATGACCGTCCGCTTGAACAGTATCGGGCATATTGCCGCTATGTCGGTCGGTTAAACGCTGTACTTCGTGAAGCAAAACCGGTGTATGACGTTTTGCTGTTCTATCCGGTGTCGGCAATGCAGCGGGAATACCGCCCGACCGCAGAACCGCTCAATATCAAGAATCAATCGGAAACAGCGCAGATGATTTCCCAATCTTTTGAAGAGATTGGGACGCGACTTGTCCGTAATCAGGTTCCGTTTGTTATTGCTGATGAACAGGGAATTAAGGATTGGAAAAAAATGCACGGCGATTCTCCGATGGTTATTGTTCCCCGCGGTGTTGAATTGCCGAAAGAAATAAAGGGAGATGTGTTCGAAATCAATGAAGCGCTTTTTGACGAAATTAGCGGTGTTTTTGCAGCATCGCCTGCGGCTACTCAACCGTCAACCGATATTATACTCGGACTGTTTTCAAGAGATGATTATACTATCTATCTTCTGGTGAATATCGCAGATAAACCCTATCAGGGTAAAATGCGATTACCGTTTTGGAACGAAAAAATGAGTGCTGCGCTGTTGTTTCCTGATACCGGTGCGCAGCAGTCAGTTACGATGGAAAAAGGTGAATTACCGATTTCGCTTGAACCGCTGCAAAGCGTGTTTGTGGTTATGTTGAATGGGCAGGTTCGTTGGGGTTGGGGTTATTCCTTCCAGCGGTTGTGAACCCACCAGTATTGTTCCGGTGCTTGCCGGATTCCTTCTTCCAGTTTCAACGTGAACCATTGCGTTATCTCTTTCACATTTTGAATATCCTGCGGCAAGTGCAGCGGGTCAAATACTTCAGTAATATGCATATCGAATTGCAGCGGCAGGAAGTTGCCGTTTCCGTCTTTGCGCCGAATTGCATAACAAACGACAAGCGGCGCATTATATTGCAGCGAAAACAAAGCGATTGCTTTATAAGTTGAAGCCCGTTTGCCGAAAAAATTCACCATGCAGCCCTTCCTTCCGGCGGACTGGTCAACGAGAAACGCCATCAAACCGTTATGTCCCAGCACGGCGAGTATGTCTTCGTATCCGTCGTTTTTTGAAATGAGAAACTGACCGGTGGACTCCCGAAAATCATTGACAAACCGATTCAGAAACGGGTTGTCAAGCGTTCTTGCAACGGAGTTAGACGGATAAGTTAAAACGCCCAGCGAGAACCCGCCCATTTCAAAGTTGCCGAAATGTCCCGTTACGAGAATAACCGGTCTGTCTTGATGCAGCAGCGACAAAAGCGGCGTAATGTTATGCAGTTGGATAAACTGCGTCCAATTCAAATCTCGGATTTTTCTTTTAGCTAAAGCGACTTCGATGCCCATCAAAAAAAGGTGTTCCCACATCTTGTGAATTAGCCGCGTCCGTTCTTCTTTCGTTTTTTCGGGAAAGGCAAGTGTCAGATTTTGATGCAGCAGTTTTTTTCTTGCCGGTATAACGAAAGTGAAGAGCGAAGACAAAAGCCGGGCGAGTTGATGTCCTTTTTCCAAACTCAACGATTGGACGAAACAGAACAGCACACGGACGAGCAAATATATGCAGTAATCGGAAAGGATTTTCACAACGGTTTCAGGAATATACCGGGCAAACACATTTCGAATCATTATACCTATAATCCGGTTATTCTGCAATTAGGACTTGACAATCAATACCGTATCCGTTATCTTTGCTTTCATACAAGGTAATTATTTTAGCAGATATGTAAGTCAGTAAGTATGACGTTTGTCTATCCGCTCGCCTGGTTTCTGCTCCTGTTAGCGATACCGATAATCCTGTTTTATATCCTGAAAATCAGGCTGCGGCAGGAACTGGTATCGACATCGATGTTTTGGCAGCAGGTCTTTGAAGAACGACGGTCGCGCTCCCTATGGCGGCGGTTTCGTCATCTGCTCTCCCTGCTGCTTTGTCTGCTTTTTTTGGCGGTACTCGCTGGTTCAGCCCTGGAACCCGTATCCGAATCGCAAAAAAAAGCAGCGCGGTGCGTGATAGTCGTTGATAACTCCGCAAGCATGAACGCTCACGACGCGCCGACACAATCGGCGGCTATCCTCAAACAAACCCGACTCGAACAAGCAAAAAAGGAATTGCAGACGTTGTTGACTACTACCGATGCCGCCCGGCAGACAGCAATACTCACAGCAGGAGGACAACCGCAAATTACCGTCGGCTTCACCGACCATCTCGGTACACTGCGGCGAGGAGCCGAATCTATTCGCCCCACCAATCACCCATCCGCTCTGGTAAAAACGATTGAATTAGCCCTACAGTTGACGGCGGCGGAAGAGGACTCGTCTGTCCTTGTCTTTACGGATGGGAACACACCCGGTCTTACTCCGTTTGAATCACTGCCGAAAGTCCGTTTTTTTCCCGTTGGTAAACCCATAGACAACATAGCGATTACACGTTTTCAGCCGCGCCGTTCCCTGGGGGATGCCGTCGGTTATGAGGTTCTCGTAGAAACGGTTAATCACGGTGCCGAACCCGTTTCGGCACGGCTCGAAGTCGAACTGGATGACCGAATTGTCGATGTCGTTCCTTTAACATTAGAGCCGGGGCTGCCGAGTACGACTATTGTCCGCGATGTAACCCCGGACGGCGGTCTTCTTCGGGCAACTTTAACAATGGAAGATGCTGCCGATGCCCTGCCGACCGATAACACAGCAATCGCCTTTTTGCCTGCCCGCCCGACACAGCAGGTTTATCTTTATGGTGAAGAACACTTTTTTCTGCGAAAGGTTTTGCAATCGCAGCCGAATGTGAACTTGCATTTTTTGAATGAAGTTTCCCAAAGTGTACCGGAAGGCGGAGTATTGGTTTTGCATCGGACTATTCCAGAAACTGTCCCGGCGGGTAACGTGTTGATTATTGACCCAAGAAATTCATGCAATTTGTTCGATGTCGGCGAACCGCTCGATATGCCTATTGTCGCCAAAGTGAGTCCTTCTCCGAAGATGCGATTCGTCAACCTGCTCAACCTGACTATCCCCGGTGCGCGAGCAATTACTCCGAAAGGTTCTTGGCAAGACAATCTTGACAAATTAGCAGAAACGCCCGAAGAAACGCCGATTTATGCTTACGGAAAGTTGCCGGAACAGACCATTCTGGTCTTGACTGCCGATTTGGATAAAAGCGACCTGCCGCTTCGGACGGCATTTCCGATATTGGTTTCGCAGGCATTGGCTCATTTTCGGGGCAGCGGCGGGGAACTGGACAAGGCATATTCTACCGGTGAGCCGGTGCGGGTTTCGCTTTCCGATTTGCGAATGCGTTCTGACATGAATAGCGTTATCCTCCGTTCACCGTCCGGTATTGAGCAGCCCTTTCCGGTCAAGTCGGGTATTGTTTCGCTTGGAATGCTCCCAGGTTTTCGCCGGAAAGTGTTATGTCAGTTTTGGCGTTTGTATCAGGATGCTCCACCGTTCGATAAGTGGCGTTCGGTGTATTTTAGTCGAGTACGATTTCATTTCTCGTGACGTTAGTTTGA
>WRCR01000373.1 GCA_009783865.1 Planctomycetaceae bacterium
ATGCGGACCGGGCAAAGCGGAATATTCCCCCTGAACGTGAAGCGGAGTTTCAACGGCGGGTCAAAGCGGTCAGCGACATTCATAAAATCCTCTTCATCCATAAAAGTACGGAGAGAGAAGCACCGCCGGCTTGGCTGCCAACCGCTGGCAAAAACCTTGCTCTTGATGCCAAGATTTCGGTTTCCAGCACACGAAAGGAAGGCGGATATGATGCGAAGTACATCAATGACGGAAAGTACGATTTCGAGACCCTTGACGGACGCTGGCTTAGCGAAGCCAAACCGGAGGCACATTGGATAGAATTGCATTTCGCCGAACCGGTGTCGGTTAATGCGGTTAGAATTGTATCCGGTTCACTGGGTACGGGAGACCCGATAACGGCTTTTGTGTTGCAGCGGAAGAACGGAGACCAGTGGGTCGACATTCCCAAAACGAAAACGGAACATAATTGGAACGTAGATTTCGGCAAACGCTTCGACAAAGTAACCGGCAGTGCTTTTCGTCTATACATTACCGAAACGCGGCACAACATTGCCCGAATCAAAGAGGTGGAACTATACGAAATTCCATAACGGATTATTTAGCCGGTACTCCGGCTCAACGGTTTAACATTGCCAATGTCTGTCACGATTTTATAACCGGAATCGGCAATACTTCTGACGAGAGATGAAAGACCTTCTGCCGCTTCCTCGCCGGTGCAGATTTTGTTATCGTACAACTCGTATTTCTTGCGTACACCAATCGGCGAAAGATTCGGCATAACAACGTTTGCCCCGCAGCGCAACCCCAGTTCACGTCCCCGCGGGTCAATGGTTCCCAGCGCAGTTGTCGCCGGAAGAAGAACATTCGGAAACATCAGCCGCAATACAGAAATCAATCGCAACGTCAACTGCAATGAACCGTTAGGATAATCTTTGAACGGTGTGTCATGATGTACAATGAACGGACCAATTCCAATCATGTCCGGCTGCAATTTCTGAAGGAAACGCAAATCTGCAATAAGATTATCCGTTGTTTGAAACGGCGAACCGACCATGAAACCTGAACCGGTTTGATAGCCGATTTGTTTCAGCGCGAGAAGACATTCCTTGCGGTTTCGCAAGGACATCTGCGGCGGATGCAGTGCGGCATAATGTTCTTCGCTTGCGGTTTCATGCCGAAGAAGAAAGCGGTTCGCGCCGGCATCGAAATACCGCTGATAACTTTCGGCTGTTTTTTCGCCGATGGACAGCGTGATAGCGCAGTCGGGATGCCGATGCCGGATTGTCGAAATGATTCGGCAGAGAAGTTCATCGTCATAAAAAGGGTCTTCGCCGCCTTGCATAACGAAGGTGCGGCAGCCCAGTTCATAGCCGGTTTCGCAGCAGGAATAAATTTCGTCTTCGGTAAGACGATAGCGTTCCAACTTTGTATTTCCGCAGCGGATACCGCAGTAAAAACAGTTGTTTTTGCAGTAGTTTGTGAACTCGATGAGTCCGCGCAGATAAACATCTGTTCCGTAGTACTCTTTGCGGACTTTGTCAGCCGCAGTTGCTAACTCGACATCGAAAGACGAAGTTTCGAGCAGTTGTTTGAGTTCAGCATTTGACAGCGATTTTATGTCCATTGGTCAACAAGGCGTAGGATTAGAAAGCCGGAGTACCGGCTAAATAATTCGTTCACGGTTTCAGAAAATAATCGAAAAAATCGTAAGTAATTTTTTCTGCTTCCGGCGGCATTGTATGTTCCTTCTTGTGATTGAAAAGTCCGACTCGCAGCGGCTCTCCGTAAAGTTTATAAATCGGTAAAACAGAATTGATGTATCCCCAACTTGCATCGCCGTCAGAGGAATTACCGCCGAGCAGCAGGAACGGACGCGGTGCAACCATCGCAAGAATTTCGCTGTGATGCAGCGGGAAATCCTTTTCCTTTGCCTTCTTTCCGAGATACCATTCCGCTTCCCAATTCGATTGTTCGATACCGATGCCGCCTTCACTGCTGACGCTGCAAGCAACCCGCTCATCAAAAGCCGGAAGATATAACGCTTGTTTGCCGCCGAGAGAATGACCGGTGCAGCCGATGCGCGACGCATCAACTTCTTTCAATGATGAAAGTAAGTCCACCGCTATTTGCGCATCGAGAATCATTCGCGCCATTCCCCGCTGGTCAGGATTGCGCTGTTGAAATATCTCCGTGACCTTGACGTAAACCAGTTCAATGTCATCCCGGCAATACCAAAGACAATTTTGCGGACAGAGTGTAACATAGCCCTTTTTCACAAGATGATAGCCAGTTGCCCGCTCGTTGGTTTCAAACACGCCTGCCGTTTGATGATATGAGTATTTACTCGTTCCATGAAAAACAATAACAGCGGGTCTCGGCGTTGTGATAACTTTCGGCAGCATCAGATACGCCCGTATTTTTTGTCCCTTCTCGGTTTCGTAAATAATTTTTTTTCGGATAAAAGAGTCGAATTCCTCCGTTTCGAGAACTTCAAATGCCGGTGCGGGATATTGCGTTCCCTTCTTGCGGATTGAAGCAAAGGTGCCGAGATAGTTGCACCATTTTTCCTGCAAGACAGTTTTCTTTTTCTCCCACTCGGCAGCGGCAGCAATGGGTTTTCCATCCGTGTTTGCCGAAAGTTTTGCCTCCCATTCCTGCGGAGTGAAATCCTGCGGCTGAATTTGAAGTTCCGTGAAAGTGAACGGGGTGTTCTCCTGCGCCTGAACAACGCCGCAGATAAATAGCAGGCAAACGGGTAAAAGTATTAAACGCTGCATTTTGTGAGTCCTTGTTGTAAAAGTGAAAGTGTTGGATTTTTCGCCAAAAACCGATTGTATCGGATTTATTACGAAAAAATAAAACAAAAGCGGGTGGCTAAATCAATTTTTTATGGTAAAATGGTATAGGATGCGTTATTAACGCGACATTTTAACAAATACCACTGCATTTTACTATAACACAGCATTTTACTATATCAAACAGAATGGGAATTCTCGCAATTCAATATCAAATGCTTCCTGATTCGCCGTTTTTACTGGCACTGAACCGGGAAGAATACTATACCCGCCCTTCATTGGGACCGAAGATTCAGTCAGGCAGACCGCGCGTTGTCTGCGGTGTTGATAAAAAAGCCGGCGGAACTTGGGCAGGGGTCAATCAGTTCGGTCTCTTCGTTGCCGTTATTAACTGTCCGAAACGGAAACTCAGCGATGAACCCCGCTCCCGCGGAATACTCTGCAAAGAACTCCTGCAATCGAGAGATGCCGAAGAAGCATTGCAGAAAGCATACGTAGAACTTTCCGGCGGCAATTACGACGGCGGTAATTTCTTCTGCGCCGACCGCTTCACCGGCGGAGTTGTCTACGGCGGCGACGAACTCGAAATCGAACATCTGCGCCCCGGCTTTCACGTCCTGTCCGAAAACCGATTGAACGACAGAGACGACGAGCGGCAGGAACTCGTCCGCCGAATGATGACTTTACAGCGTATCGACTCGGCTATTTCTTTCATGGCGATTGCCAGCAAAACGCTTTCAAAAAAGCCGGACAGTACCGGAAAACACGGCGTTATTGTATCGGAATCAACTTACGGAACGGTTTCGTCAATGCTGCTCTCGCTAACGGATAAATCGCAGCGTTCTATGATGCAGTTTGTTTCCGGTCCGCCTTCCGAAAAGCCGTATGAAGATGTTTCCGCACTCTTGCGGCAGGTTTTATCAACAGAACGTTCGTTCCGTAATACTTCGGCTGCGGAGAAACAGGCAGAGAAAGCCGCCGGCGGTTCATAAATCGCTGCAAATGGGAAAAGGCAGTTTTACGAACCCGAAACAAATTACGGGTACGAAGCCGCTTGGCTAAAACCCATCCATTCCGCCGCGGGCTTCTCCGTCCTGTTCGCCGTTATTTTGAAAATCGGAGTATTCCTTTACTACTTCTGGATTGGGGTCAACAAATTTGGCATAATCTGCGACAAAATTAAGTTTGATGTCGCCAATCGGACCATTGCGCTGCTTTGCTACGATAATCTCCGCTTTACCTATCAAGTCCTTGGTTTCGGCGGTCTCTCTGTCCATGTATTTTTCTTCACGGTGAATGAAAAGAACGACATCGGCATCCTGCTCAATCGCGCCGGATTCCCGCAGATGCGCAAGACCTGGTCGGTGTCCGAGTCCTTTGATGCCTTGTTCCGCTGCCCGATTTAATTGTGCTAAACACAGCACCGGAACTTTTAATTCGCGGGCAAGAATTTTCAATCGGCGTGTGATTTTCGC
>WRCR01000374.1 GCA_009783865.1 Planctomycetaceae bacterium
CTGTTGAACGGCGGGTCAACGTAACACAAGTCAACGGTCTCGTCTCCGATGTGCCGTTGCAGGACTTCCAAATTATCGCCGTAGTAAAGTTGATTCATCATGCAGAAATTATAACATAAAAACTTAACCGATGTTCTTTCCCGTTGTTGTCATCGACAGCGTTGAATGTTTCATTCCTTTCACTGCCGACAACGCTTTATGAAACTTCTGCACACTGCCGACGGTACCCTGGACGATAATGTTTTCCAAACAGTTATGATGGTCGATATGCACATGCTGCGAACATACCACGATTTTTCCGTTGTCATGCTGTATCTCCGTAATTTTTTGAAGCACCGACGGCTTGTGATGGTCATATACTACCGTGATAACACCGGCAACGACTTCGCCCGTCTTCCACTCTTCCTGAACGAAAGCGGACTTAATGAGATGCTTGATTGCCTCCGAGCGGGTAGGAAAACCGCTCGCCTCGGCAAGAGCATCGAACCTTTCGATGATGTCTTCTTCAATGGAAATTGAAATGCGGGTTGTGTTCGGCATATTCGGAAAACGGAATTATATTATTTCGCTCGATGATTGTGGTATAATTTTACACATGTTAAAAATTATCGCAACTGACGAAGCCGGTTATGGTCCCAATCTGGGTCCGCTTGTTATCACTGCAACAGAATGGAATGTTGACTCCGAAGAATCCTTTCCGATGTTTGCGAAAGAATTGGAAACGACCGGCTTTTCCATCGGCGATTCCAAGAAAAAATATCACAGCGGCGGTTCGCTGGCACCGCTTGAAACCGTTGTACTGGGCGCAAATCGGACAACAGAAAAACCTGTTGCTGCTGATGTAAAAAACATCGAAGCCGTTGCCGCCGTCTTTGATTCCGCAAAGGAAAAATTCGGTGTGCAACTTTGCGATGTTCGTTCCAGAATAATTCATCCCGCAGAATTCAATGAATTGCTTGACAAGTATGATTCAAAAGGTGCCTTGCTTTCCGAAGCAACAATGCAACTTATTCAATCCGCTTTATTCGCTTCCGATACAAAAATAATCTGCGACAAACACGGCGGTCGGAACAAATATCTCGCTTTACTTCAGCATTATTATCCTGATGAAATGTTTTCGATAGAATGTGAATCGACTGCGATAAGCACTTATCATGCAAAGAGCGCGAAGCGAAGGTTGAACATTTCGTTCATTGCGAAAGGTGAAACGGAGATACCGATTGCGCTGTCGTCAATGTTTTCCAAGTATTATCGGGAACTTGCGATGCTCGACTTCAATGCTTTCTGGAAGCGGCACATACCGGAGTTGAAACCGACGGCGGGCTATCCTGAAGATGCGGTGCGTTTTCGGCGCGACATTCAGGAGAAGCAGCAGGAACTAGGAATTCCCGACAACGAAATCTGGCGAAGGAAATAACTTGTTTAGCGGGCGGTTCATAGAACCGCCGTATTTAGCAAAAAATTTCCCCCTAGTTGCAACTGTTTCTGTAATTTGCTAAAATTGCGTATTGTATCTAAATACAGTCGGCATATCGCCGTCTGTTTCATTTCACATTTTTTGCGGAGTTTCATTTATGAAGAAAAAGATTTCGACATCCAGACGTGATTTTCTGAAAACCAGCAGCACAGTTGCCGCTGCGGCAACCTTGGCAGGCGGACTAACCATCGGACGCAGTGCGTATGCTGCCGGCGATGACCTCATTCGTGTCGCACAAATCGGCTGCGGCGGACGCGGAAACGGTGCTATCCGGCAGCGCATTGAAGTCGGCGATAACCTCAAAGTCGTTGCAGTCGCCGATGCCTTTGAAGGGGCAGCACAAGAAAATGCTAAAAAACTTTTGGAAGACGAAAAGTATAAAGCAAAAGTCGCCCCAAATGTCGCTGCTTTCGGCGGCACCGATTCCTACATTAAAGCAATCGATATGCTGAAACCCGGCGACCAGGTCGTCATCGCCACGCCGCCGGGATTTCGTCCCTTCCACTATAAACTCGCCGTGGAAAGAGGACTGCATGTCTTCATGGAAAAACCCTGCTGCGTTGATGCCGCCGGTTTCAGAATGCTTCAGGAAGCAAACAAAATTGCCGATGACAAAAATCTGAAAATATTAGTCGGCTTGCAGCGGCGGTACGACCCCGGTTTCCAGCAGTTTATCAAACAGGTACACGATGGTGCAATCGGCGACGTTCTCTTCAGCCGCGTCTATTGGAACGGCGGAGGAATCTGGCAGCGGCACCGTAATGTGGGCGAAAAAGAAGTTAATTTCCAAGTCCGAAACTGGTATCACTTCGTGTGGCTTTGCGGCGACAACATGACCGAACAGCATGTTCACAACATCGATGTCGGTTTGTGGATGCACGGCAAAGGCGACAAGCATTTCCATCCGGTCGAATGTAATGCGCAAGGCGGTCGTCAAAACACGATTCCCTACGAACTCCGCCGCAAGGCACCGCCGTTTGCCGACAGAGAAGCGTGGGACAAGTTCTTCCAGGAAAACAAGGGCGCATTCGGTCGTCACGGCGAAGCATGGGACCACTTCTTCTGCGAATTTACTTTTGCCGACGGCAACAAGATGTTCAGCCAGTGCCGTCACATCGGAAACACTTGGGGTTCCGTTTCCAACTGGGTTCACGGCACCAAAGGTCACGGCTTTGTAGAAGGCGGTGCCTGGCTCAAGGGTTATGACGGTTCCGAAATTTACAAAGGTCCAGCATCTTCCGGCGCATTTGCACTCGAACATAGGGTCCACGTCGATGCAATTCGCGGAACGAAAGAACTCTGGAAAGAAGACACGATGAACTTCGGCTGGAACGGTGCGTATTCCTCCTTCACCGCTTGTTTGGGACGTTATGCCGCTCAATCCGGTAAAATTGTCAAGTGGGACGACGCAGTTGAAAAAGGAACAACCGCTATGCCAACCGATACAAACGGTGTTTTCGATATGAATTCCGACACCGCACCGGTAATGCCCGATGCAGACGGCTTCTACGAAGACAAAGTCGCCAAAGCCGGCGTATTCGATGCGTTAAAAGGTTAAATTGTCCAAAGAGGCGGGCGGCTTCAGCCCCCGCTGTAATAAAATGTCCTACAAGAACATCGAAACCTTAACGTGGTCAGGAGACCGCGGCGGCGGGTTGTGTCTCATCGACCAGACCCTGCTTCCGCTGGAACTCCGTGAAATTGACTGCCCGGATGTTGAAACCGTCTGGGAAGCAATTAAAACCCTGCGTGTGCGCGGCGCACCGGCTATCGGTATCGCCGCCGCTTACGGTATCTGTGTCGGATTGCAATCGCTGCCTTCTGACGCTAATCACGAGATGTTCAAACGCCGTCTTGATGAGGTTGTTGATTATCTCGCTTCAAGCCGACCGACAGCGGTTAATCTGTTCTGGGCTTTGAATCGCTTGAAACAAACGGCGCATTCTCTGCTCGAAACGAAGTCCGTACCGGAAATCGCCGAAGCGGTCTTCAACGAAGCGAAAAAGATACACGAAGAAGACCGGGCAATTTGCCGCAACATCGGAAAATACGGACAGGAATTATTCAATGACGGCGATACCTTATTGACTCACTGCAACGCTGGCGGCTTGGCAACTGCGGATTACGGCACAGCGTTGGCGGTATTCTTTGCCGCAACCGAAGCCGGTAAAAAAATCACGGTCTATGCCGATGAAACAAGACCGCTGCTGCAAGGCGCGCGCCTCACCGCTTGGGAATTGAAAGAACGCGGAATTGATACCGTTTTGATTTGCGATTCAATGGCGGCAATGGTAATGAAACAAGGAAAAATCAACGGCGTTGTGGTCGGCGCAGACAGAATTGCCGCTAACGGCGACACCGCCAACAAAATCGGAACTTACGGCGTTGCGGTCTTGGCGAAGCACCATAATGTACCGTTTTACGTTGCTGCGCCGGTTTCAACTTTTGATTTAACGTTGAAAGACGGCAGCGGAATTCCGATTGAAGAAAGAAAGCCGGAAGAAATTACCAATGGTTTCGGAAAGAGGACTGCACCGGAAGAAGTAAAAGTGTATAATCCTGCTTTTGATGTCACACCGGCAGAATTGCTCACCGGCATTATTACCGAATTCGGAATAATAACGCCGGTGAACCGAAGTAATATCGAAAAGATGCTTTCCTTTACATAACCTTTAACCTGATTATCCTGAAATGAAAGTATATTGGACTACCTTCCGCTGCAAAGTCGGCGACGGACCTCTC
>WRCR01000375.1 GCA_009783865.1 Planctomycetaceae bacterium
TAGCCGAAGGCACCGCGATGGTTTGCATCGGGTGTTGTGCGGTATGGCGGCGAGGAAGGATTTAAGTTCAACGAACTATGCTGGGCGTTATCTCCTTCGCAAAACCGGTAATTAGTTCGCGTCGTCCACTCCTGCGGCTGTGTGTTTATTATGGTGGACGATGGACACAGAAACGCCGGAATAGCCGTGGCACGGACCGTACCAAAATTTCCGCTGCCGATACTCCCCGCCTCGGGTGCGGTGCCGAAACGAAGTACTTTGAGGGCATCAAATTGGGCGTTCAATTCCATAAAAGGAAAAATGCTCGGAAAACCCGACCATCTATCGCTTACGCTTGAGGCAAGTGAGGCACTTCCGACAGTGCCGACATGACACCAAGCATTTCCATGACATGAGGGTACAAGTGCTTGATGAACATCGTGATAATTATGCATCGAGAGTGCCAGTTGTTTAAGTTTGTTTGTACATGACATTCTTCTTGCGGCTTCACGGGCGGCTTGAACAGCAGGCAAGAGTAAGGCGATTAGAACACCGATGATGGCGATAACAACTAGAAGCTCAACGAGGGTAAATGCGGGGTCCCGTTGCTTACGCAACGGGCTATCATATTCGTTTCCCCCCCCTCAAATTACTCAATTTTACACTTTCCGTGATTGCGGAAACAACAGCACAAACAAAATTCATAACATTTTGCATTTGAAAACTCCTTATAAAAACGGAAAAACAAACAATACGCCAATGGACAACCGCACTGTATTGTCCTTGTTTTCGGCAAAATTGCAAGGGGGAAATCCCGGAAACGCAAATTCTTTTACAAACCTTCAACTTTTCCTTCCCTTTTCGATTTCGTCTTTTGCATCCATTGCGCCGCGCTTGCGGAACACCAGCCGAATCGGAACTTCCGAAAACGGCAGCGCGTCCCGCAAGTAATTCACCAAATATCGCTGATACGGCGGCGGAAATGCCTCCGGCATATTGCAGAACAAGACAATAGTCGGCGGTGCAATTCCCGCCTGCGAAGTATAATACACCTTCGGCTTGCGGTGATGATGCAGCGGCGGCGGATTTCTGTCCAACGCCTCCGCTACAAGTTTATTGAGTTTCGGAGTCGGAATACGTTCCTGCGCCTGCCGGAAAAGCATTTGAGCATGATTTAACATACGCTTGACATTTTTGCCCGTCTGCCCCGTTATGAACGCAATCGGTGCATAACTCATATCAGGAAAAACATCCTTGATATAGTCCGCCCATGTTTCCGTTGCCATTTGCCCCGCCATCGTATCCCACTTATTGACAACAAAAACGCACGGCTTCATCTGTTCCCGAATAGTTGACATAATTTCCCGCTCAACTTGCTGTATGCGGGAGTTTGCCTCGAAGAAAAACAAAACAACATCGGCGCGGTGAATACTCCGCTCTGCTCTGTTGGTACTGTAAAACTGCAAGTCGGAACGCACTCTCTTGTTGAGCAGAAAGCCCGGCGTATCAATCGCAATAAATTGTTTGCCGTCTAACTCGAATTGAACATCAACGCAATCGCGGGTAGTGCCGGGGACATCGCTTGTAATCACTCTGTTTTCCTGAAGCACCGTGTTAATGAAAGTACTTTTGCCCGCATTGCGTCTGCCGACTACCGCTATTTTCATTGTCGGCTCGGCAACTTCCGAAGGATTATTATCGAATAAACCGTTTTCCTGCAAGGTCTCTCGCAGTGTCTCGGCAAGATTTACTCTGCCGATTTTCTGCTGCGCGCTGACCGTCAAAACATTCCAGCCGAACTGTTGAAATTCAACGGCGTTCCGCTGGTCTTTTTCATTGTCTGATTTATTCGCAACTAAAAGTACCGGAACATTCATCTTGCGAAGTTTAGCGGCAACGGTTTCGTCAAGCGGAGTAATGCCGTCCTTTGCCGAAACAACGAAGAGTATGAGTTGAGCAGAGCGGAGAGCATGTTGAATCTGTTCGTCGATATGTTCGGACAGATTATCTTCGTCCACGATGCCCATTCCGCCGGTGTCGGTCAATTCTATGTACTGCGGCGTTTCGTTTTCATCATTGAGGTCAAGCAGAAAATTGATGCGGTCGCGGGTAACACCGGCAGTCGGGTCAACGATGGAAATCCGCTCTCCAATAAGCCAGTTAAACAAACTCGACTTCCCGACATTAGGTCGTCCAATGATAGCAACGTTGGGAATTGACATATTATTTTTGTGATACTTTCTGTGATGTTAATGTTTCTGAACCATTGATTACGCTGATTTAATGATTACTATGATTTTCTACTAGAGCATATTAGGTGTTGGTGGGGACTGTAGGGATTCGTTTTCGTCATTCCCGCGAAAGCGGGAATCTAGACGGAAAGGTTTCACGTCCATTCTCTAGACCCCCGCCTTCGCGGGGGTTACAGGGTTTTGTCCACACCAAATCCAAAAACGCTCTAAAACGTCATTTGCAATAATCATACTAATCATTTAATCAATGTAATCAGCGGTTCAGAAAGCCAATGCCGCCGGGTCATCTTTCGATGTTAACGGTATAACCCGATATTGCAGCGAATACTTCGTTCCTTTGAATCTGAATTCGTCGTGGGTTTGCGCTCCCCAACTGTCATCGCCGCCGACACCCATTTGACCAAGGTCAATGTTAACGTAAATTTCGTTCTGTTTCGTCAACTGATACGAATGAGCGGCTTTCTCAATGCCGTCCCGTGAGTACCGCGACGCACTGAACGCTATCGTGCCGAGGTCGAGTTTGCCTTTGACTTGACCTCGTGCTTTCATATCTTCCGCTGTCGGCATTGAGCAGAACAAAAAGCCGTTGCCTTCTTTGTTGCGGAAAGCAACCCAGCGGACATCGGTGCGGTAACCGTTTTCGCAGGGAACGGAATAATCAACGAACATTTCATCAACTGTTGTTTTATAGCGTCCGACCGGCGAACCTTCTTTTCTGTCCCAATGATTTTCGTCGGGACCGCGACCATAGTATTCGACTTGGTCATACTCGGCGGGAATCGTGAAGCGAGTTCCGATGCGCGGCGGGTCTATCATATTTTCCGGTTTCTTGAAGTCCAGTTTGACGATGCCGTTTGCGAATGACAAATCGGCTTTGACACCTTCCGGTGTGCTGCGCCAGATGCCGTGCCGATTCTCAAATTTATTGCCCCGGTCGTTGTCGATGGGAGCGCGCCAAAAATCGACTTTCGGTACAATGAGATCCGACAACTGTGTCGTCGGTTTGTATCCGGCTTCTCCGGCACTAACCAGAAATTGTTCCCACGCAACAACATGTCCTTTCGGTCCCCACGGCGTGTCTTCCTTCAATGTGAAACGGAAATTGTACATTATCTCCTTGTCCGCAGGAATGTTTGCCCTGTTGAGGAAGCCCCGCAAGGGCAGCGGCATCGACTCAAGCGGACCGACTTTTTCGAGTCCGGTCATTTGATAGGTTCTAGGCGACGGTATCCCATCGACAACTTGTTCAACAACACCATCAACATAATCCAGCGGCACGAAAAAGTTTTCGTTATAAACACTGAAGGCACCGTTTTCGTTGCGTTTAACCCAGATATTTTGATATTCCTTCTTGACTTCGTTCAGTCCCGGATTCGGTTTGCGGTCAGCGGCGACAAGTCCGTCGCAGCAGAAATTGCCGTCGTGGGGCGTTCCCTTCGGTTCAAAGTTGCCGCCGTAGCCCCAGTATGTTTCGCCGGTCTTGCCGGGAACATCCGCCAAGAGACCGTGTTCAACCCATTCCCAAATGAAGCCGCCTTGCAGTGCCGGATACTTTCGGATAGCGTCCCAATACTTGAAGAAGTCGCCGTTTGAGTTGCCCATTGCGTGGGAATACTCGCATTGAATCAGCGGTCTCGTTGGATTACTCTCGGCGTATTTGACCATATCCCAAACCCGCACATACATCGGACAGAAAATATCCGTGTTGCGTTCCTGTATGGCGCGTTCATACTGCACGGGACGTGTCGGGTCGGCTTTTTTCAACCAATCATAAGTCGCTTCAAAGTTCGGACCGTTGCCCGCTTCGTTGCCGAGCGACCAAATAATGACCGACGGATGATTCTTATCCCGCTCGTACATTCGTTTTGTTCTGTCGAGATGCGCATCAAGAAACAGCGGATTCTTCGCCAGCGATTCGGCACCGTAGCCCATCCCGTGCGATTCAATGTTTGCTTCATCGACCACGTACAAGCCGTATTTATCGCAA
>WRCR01000376.1 GCA_009783865.1 Planctomycetaceae bacterium
CGACATACAGGATGCACTGGACAATCGGCAGCAGCGCGGCGGACCCGGTGCATTGATGGGCAGTGCCGCTTCGCTAACCGCTGTTATTCTTTTCACAACGCTTGTCAGTGTGCTAATCGTTTTTACTGCTTTGAGTATGGGCGTGAATGAACGTTCCCGCTCATTCGCAATGATGAGAACTATCGGAATGGAACGGCGGCACATCGCCGCTTTGATTTTCGGAGAATCGCTCATCCTGTGTATGCTCGGCTGGCTTTTCGGTTTGCTTGCGGGCTGGCTTGTCTTGCAGGCAACGGTCTGGCTGCAGCCCGGCGTGTTCGGCACCGGCAAGTATGTTTCGCTCAACTGGTCGGCAATCGCAACTTCCGGTATCGCAGCACTGTTTGGTTCATTTGCGGCGGCAATCGTACCGGTATGGAGAGGAATAAAAATCCAGCCGCTCGAAGGCATGAATCGCGGATACATTTACAAAATCAACAAAACGTGGTTTTACATCTTCGGCTTGCTCGGTGCGGTGCTGCTTGTTGTCAATCCGTTCATCATTTATTACGGTATCAATGCGGAAACAAGTACGCTGCGTCTCGCACTCTATTCTTATCTCGGTTTGCCGACACAGATACTCGGCTTGGTATTATTGACACCGGCAGTCGTGTTGTTCGTTGAGAAATTTTTCTCGCCGCTGATTGCGAAACTGCTTTGCGTTGAAAAGAACCTTTTGAAGAATCAATTAAGTGCTAATCTTTGGAGAACCCTCGGAACGGCAGTTGCGTTGAGCGTCGGACTGGGTATGTATTCCTTCCTTGAAATATCGGGTTATTCAATGCTCGTGCCGTATGTGTACAGCGATAAATTGCCGAACACTCTTGCCGCAATTTTGCCGAAAGGGCTGCCGCTAAATCAAATTGAAACGGTGAAGAACCTCAACGGCATCGATAAAGACAATTTCCTGCCGATTGCATTGGAGCAGCCGCTGTTCCCGCCGGAAGAAGTGCAGCGTCTTTTGGACTGCGGTCTGTCGGAGATGCAGGCAAAAGCCGGTATTGTTATCTTCGGTTTAGATATTGAAAAAGCGTTTGAGGAAAAGACGGCAGCAAGAAAACGTTTCGTTGATGTGAACTTGGTTGAAGGCACTTGGGATGATGCCTTGGCGAAGTTGAATACCGGCGGAAGATATTGCATCATTCCTGAATCGTTTGCGTTTCGGGCAAGATTACACATCGGCGATAAAGTCCAATTGACGGGTTCACACAACAACATCGAATACGAGGTTTGCAGCATTGCGACCATTCCGGGCTGGCTCTGGATGGCAAAGTTGAGCGGTGTCCGAAAACACGGCTATCGTTCCGGCGCAATGATGTTCGCTCCGTATGAAACCGTGAAGAATGATTTCAAAATTGACGATGCCGCATATTTTTGGTTCGACCGAGTCGGCAACGTCAGCGATGCGGAATTGGAATCCGAGTTGCAGAAGTTAGCGGAAAACGAACAGGGAACTTCGAGTATTTCACGTCCGATGGTCAAGGTTTCCTCCCGCAATTACCTTAATAATCAAGTCGGCGACAGAGCAGACGAAGTGATTCAGGCGGCGGCGAAAATCCCGTTGATTCTGCTGATGATTTCCTCGCTTGCGATGATGGGAACGGTTGCCGCTTCAATTCGGGCAAGGCGGTTTGAACTCGGCGTATTGCGCTGTTTAGGAATTACCCGTTTCGGCTTGGTGCGGCTGATTCTGGCGGAAGCACTGCTCATCGCTGTGTCGGCGGTGATTATCAGTACCGCTTTCGGCATCATCGGTGCGTGGTGTTTTATCGGCTTGATGCGTTATGTTGCGTTCTTCGGCAGTTTTATTTCGCCGTTGACGATACCTTGGTATTACCTGTCGCTCGGTTTTGCCGCAACCTTGTTTTTATGCGGTTTGGCGGCAGTCCTACCGGCAATAACCGCCGGTAGAAAACAGCCGAGCGATTTAGTGAAAGTGTAAATAAAGTTCAGACAAGAAAGGAAGACAACAATGAAAACGACGAAACATGGTTTTACTCTCGTTGAATTACTGGTCGTCATTGCTATTATCGGCGTGTTAATTGCTTTGCTTCTCCCGGCGGTTCAAGCGGCAAGAGAAGCAGCGCGGCGTATGCAGTGTACGAATCATCTGAAACAAATTTCCCTTGCGGTACATAATCATCATGATACGAAGGGAACGCTTCCGCCGGAGACATATTTTGTTACCGCCGGAACGACAGTGTTTGATTCCGAGTTGCGTCCGACTATGGCGAACTGGCGGGTTCGGATTTTGCCGTTTGTGGAACAATCCGCGGTACACAGTGTCGTTGACCTCAATCAAAATGAGTTGAGTGATGCGATACTCGATAATTACGGACAGCAGCGCATTTCGTTTTTTACCTGTCCGAGTTATGCAGAAGTAAAAACGGTTGAGTCGGCGGGCGGCGGAGTCGGTTCGGCAAGCGGAGTGAAATATGTATCGCATTACTTCGGTGTTGCCGGCGCCTTGGGACAGATACCCGACTCAACTTCGTATTATAAGGTTAATCCTTTGGGAACATTGTATTCCGTGTCAATGGGACCGATGACCGTTGCCATAGGACCTTATGCGGATTCGGGCGCGATTGTTGTCAACGGAAAATTAACGTTTGCTGCAATTACAGACGGAACCTCCAATACGTTTCTCGTAAGCGAAATTTCGTGGGACAATCCGGGCTTCCAGCAATGGGACTGGGCGACAGGAACTTCAACTCACAGCGGAATTGCTCCGATGTTGAGTGCAAAGGGCTTTTCCCGCGACATACCGATTAACTACGGTAAAAAACAGGAGGTCAACGCAACTGTTTCGTTAGACCTCAATAAACCGGACGGTACTATGTCGGGGGCTATCAACTATGCGGTTAGAGGTCAGATGTGTGCCGGTCACGGAATCGGTATATGGGGCAGTCATCACAGCGGCGGCTGCAATGTTGGTCTCTGCGACGGTTCGGTTCGGTTCTTGAGCGAAACGACCGACGGCAAGATTTTGGTGAGCGGCGCAAGCCGCGACGGCGGCGAAACGAGGAGTTTTTAGAGAGCCGGCGACCGGCTTCAAGAGCCGCAAGTGACGTGAAACGAAACTTGCGGGTAACGAGCGGAAATCTGCGATTTCCGCTGTTCCGAAAAAACGTTTTGTCGTGAAAGCGGGAAACACAGTTTCCCGCTCGTTGTTCTACTGGCTACAATCCGAGCGGATTGAATTTTCACCTGTATCGACCGTCATCACCATAGGGTTGCTGCCTTTCCCCGCCTGGTCCTGCGGGTTTTGTTTTCTCTTCATCACATCCGCTTACGAGTGACAGTGCAAGACAGAGCAAGCACGAAAAGAAAAGTTTGAACATCGTTTGCATAGTAAATCCTTTCTGGATTAAGGTTTGCCGAGAACGCCAACAGAACCATTCAAGACAGGAGCGGTGCGTCTTAACAAGAACGGAATCAAATCCCTCCGACCAAAGAGGTGCATCTGCTGAAAGGCATCATGCTGATTATGTCCGCAGATTTACACGCGACGCTCCCCCAGCGAGGAGCAACGCAACTTGGTAAATCACCAACACTTTTCTACCCGGTTGCCCGGTGGTCTGTAGAAAACTGTCTCCGCCGAAGCGGTCTTGTTAAGTTGTTGTCGTACTCAATAATTCATCTCGTCCGGCAACACACCGGACGATATCTTCAATTACAAAAACAGTATATCACGTTTTTTCGGGAATTGCAATACTCCTGCGAAATTTTTTTCACGCGAAAAACACCCGCAAGTTTCGTTTCACTACACTTGCGGCTTCTGAGAGAAAAATCGCTGTCGGACTAAGTACCCCCCACGTCACCTTCAAAGTCCATAATTCGTCCAAAAATCACGGCATTTTTATCAAAATAGGAAAATTAGGCAAGCGAATTTTGATTTTGAAATGCAGAATATTCGACTTTGAAGGTGACGTATGAACCGCCGTTAAACTCTTGCTTTTACCGTTGAAAAAAATATACTAGAGACAATAGTTTTCCATTTTCCCCTATCCTTGTTTAATGGAGTTTATCATGAAATTTTCGTTTATATCTATGGCAGTTGCTTTCGCTGTTTCCTTTTCTATTGCCGTAAATGTTTTTGCTGCACCTCCGCGGGTCAGTGTGCCGGGCGATTGGAAAGTCCTCGCCATAGACGGCGACCTGCGCTCCCGTCTTGATGTA
>WRCR01000377.1 GCA_009783865.1 Planctomycetaceae bacterium
AGATTTACAACGATGTCCGGCTAGTATTTGCGCCGGAGAGCAGTATTGCTTCTTTCGGCGGTGACCCCGACAACTACGAATATCCTCGCTTCTGTCTTGACTGCGCTTTGTTTCGTGCTTATGAAGACGACAAGCCCGCAAAGGTTGAACATTTTTTGAAATGGCATCCGCAAACGGGAAATCTTGCGGAGAAATATCAAGACGGCAAACTCTCATTTGTTTCCGGTTTTCCGGGCAGAACAGAGCGGGCGTTCACACGGGAACACCTTGAATACCAGCGGGACGTTTATTTCCCGTGGCGGCTTGAAAAATTGTTTCGGCGGGAAGTGATATATTCCGCTTTCGGAAATCGGTCGCCGGAAAATTACCGGCGAATTGATAACGATTTACATTCTGCCCGAAATTATCGCAAACGGGCAATGGGGCAACTGCAAGGATTGCAAACCCCGTCTTTGTGGAAGGATGTTCCATCGGTTAAAAACAGTGCAGAGAATTCGCCGGAACATCGAATTGCCGAATCATGTAATGTTGCCGCTCATGATTTGTACATTCAGTACGATATGTTGGAAGGCGGTGAAGCATTTAACTGTAGAACGTTTCAGATTGCAAGACATTTAGTTCGGCTGGCAACCGAATTAGAAAAACCGAATGAGGAACGTCTGAAGGAATATCAGGACGGCAACCTCGATTCACTGAAACGAACTCTGTTTGCTGATACACCTATTCACGAAGACGTTGAAATCTTGAAACTGACGGACTCATTGACAATGCTGTCAAGATATGCAAGCGGGGAGTATTATACTGCCGATTCACCGAAGGTGATTAAGAACAGGTCCCCGCATGAAGCCGCAATGCTGCTGATAAACGGTTCAAAAGTTCGTGATGTCGCCGAAAGAAAACGCCTTCTTGAAGGCGGAAAAGAAGCAATAACAACTACCGAAGATGCGATGATTAAATTCGTTCTCGAAATAAATGACGAATCAATATCTGTGCGGAAACGTTATGAAGAGAAAGTCGAGAACCCAATGACGGCAGCATACGCCGAGTTAGCGAAAAAGCGGTTCGAGCAGTTCGGGACCTCGATTTATCCCGATGCGACTTTCACAATTCGGCTGTCTTTCGGTAAAATTGCCGGATACAAAGAAGACGATGGAACGGAAGTCAAACCGTTCACAACTATCGCCGGAGTGTTTGAACGTTATGAAAAACAAAAACGCAAACCGCCGTTTGACCTGCCGAAAAGTTGGCTGAACGCGAAAGACGTATTGGACTTATCGGTACCGTTTAATTTCGTAACAACGAATGACATAGTCGGCGGCAACAGCGGCAGTCCGATGGTCAACGAGAACGGCGAGATAGTCGGTCTTGCGTTTGACGGTAACATTCATTCACTGTCGAACAACTTCGTTTACTCCGATAAACAAAGCCGATGTGTCGGCGTTTGCAGCACTGTTATTGTCGAAGCACTGCGGAAGGTTTATAAGGCAGACCGGCTAGCGGACGAATTGGGGAAATAGTTCTCAGTACAAGGGGGTAAAAAATTTGCCGTTAGTCCCGAAGTGACTACCTCGAATCGCCCCGAAGCGGGCAAAACTGTTCCGGTTAGTTGTCCTGGTTTAGTTGCGCCCCTTCGTTACGGTTCTTACCCCAACTTCGAATATTCGTTAAGTTAATGGCTATGGGATGATAACCTGCCGCTAGTATTTTTCCATTTTCTCACTCAATCACTGTTATCAGCACCTTTTTTGTTGGTACAAGTTTGAAGTTAGCCCACGCTGCCCAGTCGGCGGTGGAATTATCTTTCGGTCCGACATCGGCAACGAGTTTAAGACGAATTTCCTTGCCCTGCCATTTCGATAAATCGCAGTTTAACTGATACCAACTGCGTTCAGCCCAATTCTTTTCACCGGCAAGCACCGGTTCTTTGCCGTCTTCGATGACGAACACTTGATACAGAACGCCGTCCGAAGGGTCGCCGCCGTTGCGGATTCCCACTTCCGAAGAAAATTCAATGCCGTCTTCTTTCGGAACGGTGAACGCATCACTCAACAGGAAAGTATAACCCACACCGCCGTTATACGGAGGATGAATTCCCCAGCCGTGCTGCGTTTTATTTCCGCACGAAAGTTGTTGAAGATAGGCGTGCGCTCCGCTTCTGCCGTCCATTACCGTTTCCGGTTTGCCGCGCTGACAATAGCCGGTCTCGAAATGTGTCGGCAGCGGCGGCATTTCATTAAAACCCCAATCGGTCTTCAACGTATACTTCTTTTCGAGTACCAGTTTGTTCTTCGGTTCATCCTGTTCGGCAATTACTTTCAACGCAACCGGCAAGACCCGCGGTGCGGATTCCGGTTCAACGGCAAATGTTAATCCTTGGAATAAATCATTCATCGGAACATTTTCCTGTACCTGTTTTTTGTCGCCATAAACGAATTCGACCGAAATCTTGTCTTTCCCGACCATAAAGCAGTTCTGAAATATAGTAAAAATTCCGAACCTAAATTTTACTTCGCCGGGTTTATCCTGTTTGACAATCGGCGTAACATTACACAAAGGAAAAATCCGAAACGCTGCCCAGAGACCGTTTTTCTCAACCCAATGCAATGAATGTGTCTTGGCATCCGGCGGAATTGTTACGGTGAAGTCCTCGTGTGAATCCTTATTGCCGATTTTCAAAGCAAGCGTTTGACCGGGCGATGCTGACTCATTGTTGAGAACCGGCATACTCAATTTACGTTTTTCAAGAGATGTCATTCCCAGTTCATCGAAAATCGCTTTGTCCGGTTTCGCTTTCGGAGTTAAGCGGTATCTGAATGCATCTTTTACCGGTATAACATATACCAAAGGACCGGCAAGACCGTTAGAATATCTTGTTTCCGCTTTGCCGAGTTCTTTTCCTTCAAAGTCAAATGCAACGGCATCTGCGTCCGCATTGTTCTCCAACTGAATACCGTGAATAGTACTTCGGGCGGCATAATTCGGTTCGCCTACTATAAGGTCGTAACTGCCTTTGTCGTCAACATTCTTTAGAACAATGAGTTGTTTATCGCAGAATATCTTGCCGTTTAAGATATTAAAATACTTCGTGTTTTCAGCAAACATATATGCCGGTGAATCAATATAAGCACATGCTCCCGAACAAGAAGCGGACAACTCGCCCTTCGGGTCATAAACGAACCACGAATTTGGTACCAGCATAAGTGGTCTTTCCCATTCTTCCAGATTTTCAGAGGCGGCTCTCTTTCCAAACCACAAGGTTTCTGTCTTTCCGCTGGTATAGTCATTATGCCCGTTGACATAGAGCGTCAAGCCGTCTTCGTATTCAATCCGCAAGCGGTTTAGTTTGACAACATCGGCGGCAAGCGCTTCGGATGTTGTCAGATAATTGCCGTTTTCATCCGCATAATGAATCGCCTTAACCTTTTGCGTCCCATAGCGTTTGGCAATCGCCTGCACCATGAAGTAAGAACGCATCGCACCGTGCAAGCCGTATTCCATTGCAAGGAAACCGGTATGTCCGAAAGCAAGTGTTGCGGCAATAAAACGGTCTAACATTTGCTCCCTTTCCTTATCCGTAGTGAAACTTTCCCTGCCGTAAAACATACTCGGATTGCCCATTCCGAAGTTGTTTTCCAGCGGGTGAATTTTCAACAAGTCGAAGTCAACCAACCAAGGATTCTGCGGTATCCGATACGCTTGGTCTTGAGCATAATTGCCGTCCGTCAAGCCGCTGTAATACCAGTGGTTATTGCCTTCGCTATACACGGGACCGCCCCAGATTTTCTTTTGATGCAGCAGTATCTCACCGTAAGCATAATAGGTTGACGCAAAGGTTCCGGCTCCCGGCACGCGTGCATCGTAATCGACATACTGCCACGGCGTAACAGCGGTATGTACATCGCAATATGCCGTATTGAAGTTGAACTTTTTCTGAATGACAGCCGTGATGAGCGGCTCGACTTCAACAGCCCGCATCGGTTTCGGATTATAACATCTTGCCCACGCCGGTTGAAAATTGCCGTCCGGCAAGCGGGTTACCCAATCCTCGTCCCAGTGTTCGTTGACCGGTGAGTAATCGGTGTAGTTATTATACGGACCATAAATATAACCGAGTTGATGTATCTTCTGCGTATATTCTTTTTGTCCTTCATCACCGCCTTTACCCGGTGCGGCATAAGTTCGGAAGGTA
>WRCR01000378.1 GCA_009783865.1 Planctomycetaceae bacterium
GAAAAAAGCGATAGGTGACAATAACAAATCGAAAAAGTTCCTCAAACTATTGAGATTCTGAAAACTTGCAATCGGTCTGTTGAGTATTCCCTGCTGTTTGGTAGAATGAGAGAAAATCGACCTTTACCCGATAAAACCATGGACAACTTCTTAATCACCGGCGGGGCGGGCTTCATCGGCTCGCATCTTGCCGAAGCATTACTCCAAAACGGAAACAGCGTAACCGTCATTGACGACTTGTCAACCGGCTGCTGGGAAAATATCGCCGCGCTGGAAAATAATTCCAACTTTCGGGCTATTGTCGCTTCCGCCGATGACAAACTCCTGCTGGAGCGGGAAGTTCCGAAACACAATTTCGTCTACCATTTGGCAAGTGCAGTCGGCGTAAAACTGATTATCGAAAGACCCGTTGAAACCGTTCAACGGATAGTCCGAATTACCGATGTTCTCGTCGATGTCTGCGCTAAATACCGCAAACCGCTGTTATTGACTTCCACCAGCGAGGTCTACGGAAAATCGGCGGACCTTCCGTTTCGGGAGGAAAACGATGTCGTAATGGGCGCAACTTCAAAACGCCGCTGGGCTTATGCCGTTGCGAAAATGCTTGACGAATTTCTTGTTCTTGCGCATTATTATCAATCGCAGTTGCCGGTTTATATTGTCCGGCTTTTCAACACGGTTGGTCCACGTCAAACCGGTCAATACGGAATGGTGGTGCCGAGGTTCGTTTCCGCTGCTTTGCAGAATAAACCGCTGGAGATTTACGGAGACGGTCAGCAGAAACGCTGTTTTTGCAGTGTTTTCGATGTTGTCGATGCGCTGCTTTCTTTTTCACAGATGCATTTGAGCGGTAAGGGTGCGGAACTTGTTGGTCAGGTAATCAACATTGGCAGTAATGAAGAGATTTCCATATCGGAGTTAGCGGAGCAGATTATTCAACTACTTGATTCCAAGTCCGCTGCGGTTCTTATTCCTTACGAAGAAGCATACGGACCCGGTTTTGACGACATGCGCCGCCGCGTGCCGGATATTAGCAGGGCAAAAAATCTATTGGGCTGGCAGCCGAAGACCCCGTTGGATGAAATTATCCGGCGCATTGCGGATAGTATCGTTAAAGAGCGGTAGTATGGAAACCGAGATAATTCAATTTCTGCGAAAGCAGCCGCAGGTCAGCGGTATCGGCGATGACGCTGCCGTCATACTGCCGGAAACAATGGGACAGCACGGCATCGTGCAAACCATTGATACGCTGACCGAAGGCGTTGATTTTCTGCTGCCGAAGACCGCACCGGAACGCATCGGACGCAAAGCATTGGCTGTCAACTTGAGCGACCTAGCGGCGATGGCAGCCGTTCCATTTGCGGTTCTCGTTTCGGTGGTGCTGCCGAAACAAGATGGAGCAGTTTCACTTGCCGAGAAACTTTACAACGGAATGAAGCCGCTTTTGGAAAAGTACGGTGTCAAAGTCATCGGCGGTGATACCAATTCGTGGAACGGCGGATTGGTGATTTCCGTCACGGCGTTGGGAAAAATCACGGAACACGGCGTATTGCGGCGCAGCGGCGGAAAAGCCAGCGATATTCTTTTGACGACGGGAAAACTCGGCGGAAGTTTGCTGGGACATCAGTTCGATTTTGAACCTAGGATATTTGAAGCGTTGTTTTTGAATGAGAATTACGAGATTCACGCCGCAATCGATATTAGCGATGGTCTTTCGCTGGATGCTTCCCGATTGGCAGCGGAGAGCAAATTGGGCGCAGTTCTTGAATCGGAGAAGATACCGGTTTCCGACGATGCCGTTGTGATGTCGAAGCAGACCGGCAGGACTTCGCTTGAGCATGCTTTGTCGGATGGCGAGGACTTTGAATTGTTGTTTTCTGTTGCTGAAACAGAGGCGGCAAGAATACTTTCGGAACAGCCGCTGCGGGAAGGACTCGGCACGACGGTTTATAGAGTCGGTTATTTGACGGAGAAAACCGGCTTATTTCTTTCGCAAGACGGTAAGTTGCAACCGCTTGCAGCGCAGGGGTTTATACACTAAGAGCGGCGGGGTTACCCCCGCTGTTAATATAAAGAAGGTGGAAAGCATCGTTTTCAAATAGATGCAGGACTAACCGTTTCGCAGTCCCGAAATCAATGCCTGAAATGACGGCAGCGTTAAATCACCGGTGATACATATTCGGTCAATTAACAGCGGATTCAACACTTCAGGATTGCGCCGCATACTCAAAGTAAAACCGAGACGAAAACCGCTTACCGCCGATTCTTTGACAATCACTTCGGAATAAGAATCGCTGTCGCCGAAAGGATACGCAATCGAAAACGGCTCAAACTTTAACCGCTTCCGCAGTGCCGCTTTCGCCGTCTCCATTTCTTTTACGGCTTCGTTAATGTCAATTTGAGCAAGCGAACAATGCGATACAGTATGAATACCAAACTCAATACCTTGATGATACAACTCCTCGACTTCGTCCCAATCAAGCATTCGGTAAAGGTCTTTCTGCCACTGCTCCTGCGGATGCCAACGCTGCATCTTATCCAAACATTGCAGATAATCCTTGCGCTTCGCTTCGGAAAGAGACCGGCACTGCGCAAAAATAGAATACGCCGTGTCAAACCGTTCTTTGCTTCCCGTCGGCGGCAATTCAATTTCACTGGAACCATCAAGCGAAACGCCTTTCGGCAAAACAAACTTCGGCGGTTCCCAATCGTGAATCCGCTCCAGCAATTCCAACGCCCAAACTGTTTGCTGCGTTCCGAGCAAACCGGTTGTTAAAAAAATCGCCGCAGGTATCTGATACTTCTGAAGTATCGGTGCTGCAAAAGTCAGATTATTGGCAAAGCCGTCATCAAACGAAACAAAGACCGCTTTGTCCGGCAATGTTTTTCCGTGTTGAAAGTGATTTAGAATCTGCGTTAATGAAACGGGCTTCCATTGTTTCCGCAACTCGTTCATCTGTTCTTCGAATTGCGCTTGCGAAACGGCAAGATGTGTTCGCAGGTCATCAAACGGAGCATCATTGCCGATAACTCCGTGATAACACAACCCCAGAAGACGACGGCGCATCGCAAAACGGAACAGCCGGTTGATGCCGCAATTTTCAATGCTCCGTAAAGCAAGCCGTTTTAACATTGCCGCTTTAACTCTTCGTACATTTTGAAAGCAGCGTCCGGTTTCGCACCTTCGTGAACGACTTCGCGGACAGCCCGAATCATTGCCGCTGGATTTTCGGCTTGGAAAATGTTGCGTCCCATATCGACACCGGCAGCACCTTCGTTAATCGCTCTGTAAGCCATTTCGAGTGCTTCTTTTTCCGGTAGTTTCTTACCACCGGCGATGACAATCGGAACCGGGCAAGCGTTGGTTACATGCTCGAAATCCTTTTCGCAATAATATGTTTTAACCACGTGCGCACCGTTTTCGGCACAAACTCTTGTTGCAAGTGAAAGGTAGCGGGCATCGCGGACGAGTTCTTTTCCGACTGCTGTCACGCCGAGTGTTGGGAGCGAGTATTTCGTACCGAGGTCAACGGTTTTTGTTAGGTTGCTGATAGTCAACGCTTCATGTTTCGTATCGCCGACGGCGACCATAACGGCAAGAATTGCGGCGTTGCAGCGGATTGCTTCTTCGATGTCCATCAGAACATCATCGTTGAGATAAGTTAGAATTGTTGAACCGGCATCGAATCGCAGCGAAAGCGGTTTGCGGGTTGTCGGCGGTACAATTTGCCGCAGTGCGCCGCGGGTACACATGATACAGTCGGCATATTCAATGAGCGGAACGATGGTTAAGTCCATGCGTTCCAGACCGCTGGTGGGTCCCATGATGAACCCGTGGTCGAAAGCGAGCATTACGGAGCGTCCTGACTTCGGACAGAAGATTTGCGAAAGACGGGCTTTGATGCCCCAATCGATATGTGCTGAACCTTTGAGGAAGAAACCGTCGGACTTTTGCGGAATACCGATACCGAAGTTTTTTCCTGCTTGTGTTGAATCGTTGTCCGGCATTGTTATCCTTTCAATGTAAAGTGTAAAAAATCGACGACACAATTATCCGTTTTTAGCGGGAAAAATCAAGCGGCGGTTCTATTAGCGCAAGGATTTCTAAATAAATCGAAATGTCGTAAAAATTTAGTCGGTTTTCTCCGTCGTGGGAGGTTCACAAATCTCCTGGACAGGGACAC
>WRCR01000379.1 GCA_009783865.1 Planctomycetaceae bacterium
GGTTGTGTCCCCAATTTATGGGTGAATTGCGTAGAACGCTTAAAATTCAGTAGTGCTGCCCATCGCAGCATCAATTTCAGGACACGACCACCTTTTACGTCTAGATTCCCGCTTTCGCGGGAATGACGAAGGTAATCCACACCAACTCCTGATATGCTCTAGACGACGCAAATCAGGTAAAACACGTCAACTTTGACAATTATACTGATTATAAGCACGGGCTTTAACAATTTCGTCTGAATTTTCCTTATATCTTTGCAAAATGTGCAGGTAATTTGACGAGATTCAAGACAGCGAGCATTCTCTTTTTTCAACGGAATGAGAGAAGCAGGTAGAAAATATTCATTTTTTTATCAAAAGGTATAAAATGACGGCAAAAGAGTTGAAGTCCCGCATTTTCCATGATGGAGGAGAGTTTTCAGGCAATCCGGGCTGTCTTGTCCGCAAATTCATCGCCGTTGCCATAGCGGTGCTGGTATTGACGGCTGCAAGCGCGAGCGTCGAGGCGCAACCTAGTAGTCGTGAAGGCGGGGATGTTTGGACTACCAACAATCTAGATGCCAAACTTGACATAACAGACGGTAACCATTGGAATACTTTAGACCCGAGTGACCCCGTAGTTGATGGCGGCGGCATCGTAATTGCGAATCGTCACACACTGACCATCGATGGAGACAATTCTTCCGGCGACGAAAAAATAACTCAGCTCGACTCTGTTACCGGCGGATTGGGCAGCGGCGAGTCGACAATGAATTTGAATTTGGCTCCTTTGGACCCTGCGAAACCTGACCCGTCGTTAAAAATCGTAAATATCACGGTAGATAAGTTAAATGTTGAGCGCGGTACCCTCACCGTTGATACAATTTACGCAAACTCTGTAAATTTTGACACTGTTGCGATTGGCAGTGAGCCCAAACTTATTATCCGCGACAATTCTAGAATCGGTCATATCGATGCCCCTTGGAACACTGGTTCCATTACAATTGCCAATGGTGCAAGATTGCATCTGGATGGACCAAAGGGATGGGCACCAGGATATTCACAAATCGGGACTTTCAACTTGGGCAGAGGTACTCTTGTGCTGGGCGATTTAGCCGATACCACTGAAACAAAGGACCACAATTTGTACGTAAAGGATTGGATATCAGATGGCGGTACAGTCGTCTTCGCAGCGTGCGATAACTGCTGGGCGAGTTTTTTGCGTGTTGATTGTTCTATCAGCGGCACTACCAAGGTTACTCTTGCAGGCAATGCAGACAGAAACCTAATTAAACTTTTACGATGGGGACAGTTTACTATTATTACAGCCCCCGGCGTGCCCGTTGACGGCACTGAATTCGACTTGCAGGATTGTGTTAGTTCACGTTATCGTTTTATTGGAAGTTACTTAGGCGGCGGTCAATGGGGATACAACGCAACCTCTTCCGCTAAAGAAGTTATTGCTGACGTTGCGCCGATAGTAGAAATCTTCGGACTTGATTTGCCGATGAGTTTGGAACGAAATCAAAACCGGTCAGGACAGAGTCAGAGCGGTCAGAGCAATCAGTCCTCTTCGGAGTTGTCCCGTGCGCAATACGCTGATGGTCCTTGGGCGCGAATCAAAGGCGGCAGAATCAATGATGATGCGCTGGCTATTAACAAGAACACGTATCAGACGCTTCAAGTCGGCTGGGACAAGAGTTTCGATGCCGCATTCGGCGGCATTTGGAACGCCGGCGCCTTCATTGAAGGCGATTGGCTTTACGGCAGAGGCGATTTCAGACCTTGGGAAAGCGGCGAGGTAATGGGCAAACTGAGTTCGGAATCCAGAGGCACCGCTTTAGGATATTATGTGTCGCGGGAATTCCGCAACTTAGCGTACATTGACTTCGTAGGACGCACTTCCTGGCTCGATAACAAAGTGGTCAATACGGCGTTTGACGGTGCGGCAAACAGTTACAGAGCCGACTGGAAAACGCAGATGTTCACGCTGGGACTCGAATTCGGAAAGACCTTCAACAGCAAGAACGGACGCTGGATATTTAATCCTTATAACCGGCTGCTGTATAACAGCGATTCGGGAAAAGGGTTTGATGTCAACTACGGCGATGAGACCAGCGTTATTACGAACCTTGACGGCTATGGAGTTTGGACGAACCGGCTGGGCGGACGTTTGACGTTAAACATTTTTGAGAAGGACGACAGCAGCAAGAGCAAAAAAGTTTCGCGCCGGTTCTTCGTTCAAGGCGATTGGTACAAAGGCATCAGCGGGGAGTATGGAGCGTCGTATTTTGACCCGACGACTGACAGCAGCGGTAAGATAAATCTTGGCCGGGACAAGAACGACATGTCTTACGGTGTTGGAACGGTAGGTTTGACGCTTTATCCGTTTGAGCGTGCGGCATTTACGGTTGCCGGTGAAGGGCTCTTCGGGGACATCAACGGTTACGGTGTCACGGGTACTTTGAAATTGATGTTCTAGAAACACATCGGTTCTTAAGACAAATTATAAAGAGGCGGGGGCTTTAGCCCCCGCTTATGTTTTCGGGTCATTTTTTCGCAAAAATTCTCAAAAATTGAAATTTTCGGGACGGTTGATTTTCCCGGACTTCGGGATAGAATAATCACGTGTAGTTTGTTTTCAAAGAAAGATTTGAATTATTTTGCACTGGAATTTATTATGACAAAGAAAGATATGGTCCGTTCGATAGCCGACAAACTAGATATGCCTCAGTTGCGGACAAAAGAGATTGTTCAGGAGACCTTCGATGCGATTATCGAAACCCTCTTGGAAGAAAAGCGGATAGAATTGCGCAATTTCGGCGTTTTTGAAGTTAAAAAACGGGCGGCGCGCAAAGCGAGAAACCCGCGAACCGGCGAACCGGTCGAGGTTAAAGAAAGGTATGTCGTTACTTTCAAGCCGGGAAAAGTAATGGAAGAAAAAGTTCACGAAACCATGATAAAAGCGGAGAAAAAAAAGAAAAAATGAAAAATCCGATTCTGTTTTTTGCCGTTCTGTTTTGTTCCGCAGCAGTGTTCGGTCAAACTGAACCGCCGGAATTCGATGCCTACATAAACAAACCGGACGATTCTTTTGAATGGAAAATCCTCGAAAAGAAGGATTCCACCGCCGGTCAAACAATTCTGGCGGAGATGACTTCGCAGACCTGGCATGGCATCGCCTGGAAACATTTTTTGCTCATCAATGTGCCGAACAAAGTGTCTTATCCTGAAAATGCCGTTCTGTACATTGGCGGCGGCAGAATCGGCAGACAGCCGAATCAAGGCGACCAGATTTTGGGAAGTTTAATGACGGCATCGGCGCAGATGCCCATCGGAATGTTATTTCAGGTGCCGAATCAGCCGCTCTTCGGCGATTTTTACGAGGATGCACTCATCGGCGAAACGCTGCTCAAAGCGATAGCGACCGGCGATAAGACCTATCCGCTGCTTCTTCCGATGGCGAAAAGTGCCATCCGCGGACTCGATGCAATTCAGCAAATCCTCAAGCAGGAAAAGCAGATGGACATCAAACATTTCACCGTGACCGGTGCGTCGAAGCGCGGGTGGACTACTTGGCTCACGGCGGCAACAAAGGACAAGCGGGTTCAGGCAATCGCACCGATTGTGATTGATACGCTCAATATGGTGCAGCAAATGGAATATCAAATCGAGACCTGGGGCGACTTCAGTCCGAGTATTCACGATTACACCGAGCGGAATCTCTTTCCGAAGGACTTGAGCAAAATGCCGGAAAAGAATCGGGAACTCGTGAAAATCATTGACCCTTATACTTACCGCAACAGATACACGGTGCCGAAACTTCTCGTTCACGGCACGAATGACCCTTACTGGACGGTGGACGCAGTGAAAAATTATTGGGATGACATACCCGGCGTGAAATACATCCTGACGCTGCCTAATGCAGGGCACGACTTGAACGGAGAAATGGTAAAAGCGGTGATGACGCTTTCCGTCTTTGCCCGATATGCCGCCGAAAAAGAGGAATTTCCCGAATTCACCTGGAAATTAAAGGAAAACGAAAACGATTATACCGAGCGGAATCTTTTCCCGAAGGACTTGAGCAAAATGCTGGAAAAGAATCGGGAACTCGTGAAAATCATTGACCCTTATACTTACCGCAACAGATACACGGTGCCGAAACTTCTCGTTCACGGCACGAATGACCCTTAC
>WRCR01000380.1 GCA_009783865.1 Planctomycetaceae bacterium
GCCGGCACCGGCGGTGACGAAGCCGCACTCTTTGCCCGCGATTTATTCGATATGTACAAACATTACGCCGAATCACAAGGATGGAAAGTCGAAATCCTTTCATACAACCCAACGGAACTAGGCGGCTTCAAAGAAATGGTCATCGGTATTGACGGCGATGGCTGTTTCCGGCAACTGCAATTCGAGAGCGGCGGACACCGCGTCCAACGGGTCCCCGAAACCGAAGCAAAAGGACGAATTCATACTTCGGCAGCAACCGTTGCCGTGATGGCTGAACCGGAAGATGTCGAAATTGACCTCAAACCGGATGACTACCGCAAAGATTTGTTCTGCGCGAGCGGACCCGGCGGACAACACGTCAACAAGACATCTTCAGCAGTACGGCTGACTCATCTTGCGACGGGTATTGTTGTGGCATGTCAGGATGAGCGCAGTCAGCACAAGAATCTTGCCAAAGCACTGCGGGTTTTGAAGTCGCGGCTGTATGAAGCAAAACGGGATGCCGAAGAGAAAAAACGTGCCGATGAACGAAAAACGAAAATCGGCAGCGGCGACCGCAGCGAAAGAATTCGGACTTACAATTTTCCCGAAAATCGGGTGACCGACCACCGTATCGGTTTGACGCTCTATAAATTGGATACCATACTGGCGGGCAGCCTTTCGCCGGTAATTGACGGTCTGCTTGAATATGAGCGGCAGGAACTCCGCAGTGCTTTCGGAAATGCAGAAGGGTGAAATCGGAGCGGGCGTGTTAAACCTGACGTTGCACCTTTCCATTCGCAATGTCCGTCCGCTTCTTTGACTGATTGACTATCTATGAGCGAAGTTTGCTTGCGCCGCACCGAAAATATGATACAATGCGGCAGTGGTTTGAAAGTATGTTCCCCAAAATTCCAAAAGAAAGGTTCACGTATGCGAACACATTTTACAGTTGCTCTTTTCGTTGCCGTTTGTTTCTTTTCTGTTTTCGTTTCGCTTCAGGCGGATGAACCAGTCAAGGAACTGCGGATTTTAACTTACAACATTCATGTCGGGGTAGGAATGGACAAGAAACTCGACCTTCCCCGCATTGCGAAAGTGATTTCCGATTTGAAGCCGGATTTAGTTGCGTTGCAGGAAGTTGACCGCTTTGCAGATCGCACAAAAAAGGTTGACCAAATCGAAGAACTCAAGAAATTGACCGGCATGCACGGAACTTTCGGCAAGACGATTCCTATCGCCGGCGGAGAATACGGTATAGCGGTCTTGTCTAGGTTTCCGATAATCGAAGAGAAGTATTCGCAGTTGCCCCAACTCGAAAAACATGAAGACCGAGGCGTGATTGCAATTAAGGTGAATATCAACGGTAAGATGCTCATTTTTGGCAGCACACATTTTTGTCACATGAATAAAGAGCGGCGGGCAAAGCAGGCGGAAAAAATTAACGAATTGTTTGCGGATGGAAAGAACGATTTCACGATAATCGGCGGCGATTTCAATGCGAAACCGGACGAACAGACAATAAAAACGCTGCGCGAAAAATGGTTTGACGCAACGGATGAGAATTTCACATATTCGAGTACAGACCCGAAAATAAAAATCGACTACATTTTTTACCGTCCGAAAGATGTGCTGAAGGTTAAGAGCACTGAAGTGATTAAGGAACCGCTGGCGTCCGACCATCTTCCTGTGCTTTCGGTCGTGGAATTGCAGTGATTTCCACTTGTAATTTCCATAAAACTTTTATACACCTGCCGGAGTACCGGCTAAATGTTTTCCCTTGAAACACGCGCTTACCACAGCAGTCCGCGGAAAGTTGCGTCAACCCAGCGGTATTGTCCTCTTGTCATTTCGGATAACTTTTGAAAAGAGGTTTTCCCGCCGCTTTCTGCTCCTGCGCCGATTTCAACCGTGTGAATCGGAACGCCTTTCGGAAAAGTCCCCTGTAAGGTTTTCAACGCCGCAATTTCCGCCTCCGACAGCGGAACACTTCTCTGCGTTATCAAAAAGAAAACGGCATCCGGTTTTAACGTCAGTGCCTCTTTTAGTGCCGTAAACGCGCTGCCCTTGCTAGAAGGAACATGTTTTTTCAAAATATCGAAGGATTCCTTTTTATTTTGCGGCGTTGCGAAAAGCCATTGCGCCTCGCCCTGCGATGATTGAAGGTAGTCCGGCTTATCCGAAAAGAAAAAAACCTGAAACCTTTGTGTATCGTTGAGGTCTTTGAAAGAAAACGCTAATTCATCGCAGGCAAAAGTCCAAGGTGTTTTGTTCCGGGTATCGGTATCTCTTCCCATTATTTCAGCAGCGTCAATAACAAAAGCGATTCTCTTTCCCGCACCGGACGTACCGATAAAACGTACTTCGTCCGGCACATCGCCGGTATCGGCAAGACCTTTTATCGAAAAGGAAGATGCGTTGGAATCGTTGAAATTGACTTCCTTTTTCTTGCGGGGCGGACGTTGTATTTTTGCGGTATCCGTATTGCTTTTTTTTGTGTTGTTTTTCACACTGATATTTTCGGCGGTGTTTTCGCCGGCAGTATTTTCTTCACCTTCATTTTCAACGGTTTCAACTGCGGGTGAATTGTTTTGTCCGAAAAACATCTCTCCGATTCGTTCCCGCAAAGTAAATACTAAAACGATACAGAGAACAAAAGCGATAAGATTCCAAATCAGAAAGATTCTTTTTGCAGTCAAGTTGTACCCTTTCATTTTATAATCCAAACGAGACATACCGGAGCAGGAACGGAAAGCGTGTTTTCCGTTTGCGTCAATTTGCCCGTTGCGGCATCAACTCGGAATATCGTTGTATCATTGCTGTTCATGTGACAACAAAGTAAAAACTTGCCGGTGGGGTCGAGACAAAAATACCGCGGATGAATTCCGCCGCAAGGGACAACCTGTATCAGCGTTAGTTTGCCTGTCTCTTGATTGACGGAAAATACCGCTATACTCTCGTGTCCGCGATTTGAAACGTAGAGAAACCTGCCGTCTTTCGATAATTCGATTTCCGCTGTCGAATAACTCGGTTGGAACGGCATGTCGGGCATCAGAGTCGAAACCTGCTGAATCGGTTTGAGCGTCACGCTGCCGGCATTCTTTTGTCCCCGTATTCTGTCGTACACGCAGACGGTTAAATCCAATTCATTGTTGACGTAGATAAATTTGTCCGATGCTGTCAAGTGCCGCGGTCCGCCGCCGGGCGGAATTTCCAACGGCGCAACGGACTTGCTCGGAATCAACTCCGCTGTTTTCGGATTGAAGCCGTAGAAATATACTCTGTCCGTTCCCAAATCGGGAACCGCAAGAGTATTATTTTCCGGTATGTTAAAATAAGTTCCGTGCGGATGCGGTGCAGTTTGACGAGTCGGATGCGCACTTGCTCCGGTATGAGGGATATCCGATTTCAATTCACCTAGTGCCCCGTCTGCCAATACCGGAAACGAAACAACATTTCCTGAACTGTAATTTGCAGCGGCGATTGCTTCGTGTTGCTTGTCTTCCGAAATACAAAGAGCAAGATGACAGGAACTGCTGCCGGGTATATCCCTTGAATTAAGCAGCGTCAACTTACCGGTCGCCTTGTCATAACGGAAAGCGAACATTCGTCCGGTCCTTCCTTGACTGCCGGTTGCATAAAGAAACGGCTTTTCGGGATGAATTGCCAGAAAAGACGGGTTTTCGCATTCACCGGCAAGAACGGGTTCCGTGAACTTGCCTTTTTCGGAATCGAAAACGCTGGTGTAAATTCCTTTGCTTCCGCTATTGCCTCCCGTGTAGGTACCGAAAAACAAGCGGTATTCACCGGCTGAAACAATGCCGGTAAAAAAAAGAAACAGCCCTGCTGCGGCAAATGAAAACGTAAACGATAAGTTGAACTGACAAAAGTGTTGCATTGTATTACCTCAAAAAAAACTGTATTACCTCAAAAGGAGATGACCATTTACGACATTATTTTTATCATATTTCTTCTGGAAAACAAGATTACCCGCAAGTTTCGTTTCACTACGCTTGCGGCTCTTTTATCAGAAACTATTCCACAACGGCTTCATACCAAATCGTTTTATACTGCGGACCTAGTTCGCAGCGGTTTGCGGACAATTTATCTTCCTGCCGTTTGTTTCCGTTTTCGTCAAGCGGGGCAACCTTGATTACTTTCGCACCCTTGAATTGCAATGAAAACGGAA
>WRCR01000381.1 GCA_009783865.1 Planctomycetaceae bacterium
AAAAAAATTGAAGAAATCTATTATCGATAATAACTTAGACTCTGCAATCGTCGGTCGCTTGCTTATCAATCTGCGTTATCTAACCAAGCATGTCGCTTTCAAGGAAGAGCAGGAATGTCGCATTGTAAAAATACACAGTTTTGAGGATCAGGACAAAATTAAAGTAAGTGAGGATTTCAATCGAATGTATCTTGAATATTTGAAAATTCCCGAATACGTAGAGAAAATCTATTTTGGTCCCAGGGCAACCGGAATGGAATTATTTCAAGACATGCTGAAGCATGAACATCCAGATTTAGATATTCCTTGTGAACAATCGGAGCATCCTTGGGCGTAAGATTGTCCTTTCCTCTTTGTTTCGTCTTCCTCGCCGTCTGCCGTCTCCGAAGGCGGCACTTTTTGCTCTTGCCGGCACTTGCGGATATGTTATCATTTCCGCAGTTTGTCCGCCGCAGCCCTTCGGCTTGCGGCTGTTATTACTCGCCACTAACCACTCGTCACTCACCACTAAATTTCAAAATAGGTAAAACAACGTTAAAATAGGTAGTCACCCTGTGCAAAATGATACAATTTACAGAAGTGTTTTGTTTTCAAGGAGTTGCGTCGAAAAATTTTTTCGATTTAGGGCTTGATGTTAGGTGGTTCTGGGGTGAGGGACTTGACACCGTTGACACAACCCATTTATTTTATAGCGTAGAACCGTTATCCGGCAAACCCGCTGTAGGGAATTCCGAAAACACCCCCGTAATGCCGCCGGACTTGCAGGCAGTTATCCAATGCTGGTCAACGTTGCCGAAAACCGTCCGAAAGACCATCGTGACGCTGGCAAAGGCAAGCCGAAAAAAACAACGTTCACAGTGATGCCGGTTTGCCGGTTGGAAAAAAACACGGGAACATGCCGGAAGGGGCTTCACTATCAAAAACGGACGCACTGCTTGCAACGTGTGACGTTTTCACAGAGCCGATTGAGGTTTTTACTGCCAGTGAATTTCGTTAACAAAACGCAACACATATAGTCCCGCTGTTCCCCGAACTTGAAATAGGATTTACCGAGTTGTCCGAAACATTACCAGAAGGTTGCGAAGACCTGATATTTCCCGATTTTACTCCCAAAAAGTCGTTGGGAAAGTTTTGGACAGACACAGCAAAACGGGCAGGTGTTGTTTTATGGGAAAAGCCGTTTTGTAATATGCGGTCAACACTAGCAACCGAACTTATTGCAATTTTTCCTGCACACATCGTTAATGCGATAATGGGACACACTGAAGAGGTTGCAAAAATACATTATCGACAGGTACTGCCGAGTGATTATCAGAAACTTGCCGATTTTCAGACGGACAAAAAATCTGTAGGGAATTCTGTAGGGAAACACGCCGGAATAGGGTTAAAAGGGGTTGAATCTGGAAATTTACATGGTGCTGGAGTTCCAGCGATAAATCAATACGTTGCAAGCACTTACAACGATATACAGCGATTATATGAGAGCAAATTTTCTACGCAAGTAGGGGGTGAAAAACTACACTCGTATTCCTTGAATTTCCTGATATACCGATACGAATTTATTTCTCATCTGCATCAGCATTTTGAAAGCGATGTCCGCCTTTTGAACCGCCGTCAGGGCTTCCGTCTTTCCTTAGTTAGCGAATGACGAAATGAAAGAGCCGGTTTAACAAAAAAATCTCAATCGCAAACCGACGGGCGTAGGCCCGCCGCTCTTGTATCCTCGCTACTCGCCTCTCAAATGTTTTCGTACCGTCTTGACGAAGGTTTCGATATTTTCCGATGGTGTTTCGGCTGGAAGTGCGCAGCCCGCTCCGATGACCAAACCGCCGTCCGAAAAGAGTTCCAATAGTTCGTTAGTTGCGGCGGCAACTTCCGATTTCGTTCCAAGACAAAATATGCCGGAAGGGTCAATGATGCCGAAAAGTACTGCCTTGCTGCGCATCACTTGCTGCGCTTTTGGAATGTCCGTTTTGTAATCGATTTCATATCCGGCAAAACCGTTTTCGGCAAGCGGTTCGAGAATCAAATCGGTCTTGCCGCACATGTGGCAGACCGCCTTAATTCCTTGCTGTGCAAGGTCTTGCGCCAACCGCTGTTGAAACGGCGCAACGAATTTTCGGTACAGTTTCGGCGAAATCAAGTCGGGGCTACCCATACTGTCGCCGAAACTTGTTGCGTCCGCACCGGCTTCCTTTACCATTAAATGAAATGCAAAGTGTACCTCGTAGCATCGCTCGATGAGACGAAACAATAATTCTTCTTTCGATTTATCCAGCATCGACAGCATCATGTTTTCGAGTCCGTACACGGTAGTTGCCAAACTGAATGGTCCTTGGTCGGCATTGCCGCGCAGGAATAATTCGCCGTCAATTTCCCGATGTATCAATCGAATTGCTTCGAGATAAATTTGGACGCGTTCATCGCTCTTAAGTTTTTTCGGGTCAACACTTTCGATGACTTCCTCGATGTCTTCGGAAATCGGTGTAACAACTTTGGCGGGCAAGTCATCGGGAAACTCCGTTTTCGCTCCCATAGCGAAGGCAGCGACAGCGGTGTCAACATCGGTCAACACAGCGTCGAGTTCGTATTTCCGTGAGGCATCCACGAAAGCGCGGGCGATATTTTCCGGCTTACTGCGGAATTGGCTCATTGTCATACCGGCTTCCCGTGCTGCCGACATGAAGTTGTGCAGCATAATCGGAACGCAGTCCGTTGGCTGTCCTGCTAGTGTTCGATTGATTCGTTCAAAACCGTTCATTGTAAAATTGTTGGGTAGTATGCACTCTCTTAGCGTCTTGCGGTTGTTTTTTAACCGCAATAAACGTGAAGAACGCAAGGATTCGTAAAATCAAAAATCTATAGTTAATAAAATTGTATCATACAATGTCAATAACGCAAAATTTGTGAAAAAATGTAAGGGCAAGGTAAAAGGGGTTGTGTATCACCGTTAGGGGGTGTTATCTCAGGTCTCCACACACACTGCGTGTAACGCAAACGGCTCTTTCTTTTCATGTGCAACTGTGTAAATGTTATTATCCCGCACTAAAAAGGGAAAGGAAGTTGATGCCGCCATTTTATCAAAACGAAATCGTCTGCTTTCGACACCGTCCGACGGGTTGAGCAAAACCAAATCTCCTTTGCGGTCTGGAATGACTACATGGTCATTTCCCCAAACTATTTTTACCGTTCCGCCGGTATTGCAATCAAAAATCACCCGCCCGTCAACCAATGAAACACCATAGAAATGTCCTCCTTTTCCCGCAGTGCCAAAGTAGAGAATACCGTTTCGGACCTCCGGTTCCGCGTACAAGTAGGCAGTCAATCGCATGACCCACAGCACGTCATTGGTGCTGGCAGAACGGCACTCTAACTTAAAGTCCGATGCCATGCGGAGAACATAATCTCCAAAATAGTACGTTTTTCTGTTTGGAAACTCCATTTTTTTCGGTACCGGAAATGGTAAAACCTCGCGGATTTCTGAGTCGGTGATTTCAAACAGATGTTTGAACGCACCTCCGTATGTATTACTTACCGTTTGAGGAGTGCCGAAGGGAAATGCCTCCTTGTATGTGTTTAGAAACAACCTGTCGTTTTCAATATAACACGCCGCGTTGGAGTTCGAATAAAAAACACCGATATTGAGAGGGCGAGATATTACGCGTTACAGTTATGATTTTGCGGACTTGTATCTGATAACAACATTCCCTTCATTGAAAATCGACATCGAAAAATTTCCTGCTGTAAAAGCCCATTTATTAAGTTTCGGATATGACCGGCTGAAGCAAACCGGCGGGCAAGGTGCAAGAAAAAAAACGAACAACAAATGGTTCGAAACGCAAGATTCGATAAGTTATTGGGAGGATTTTTATAAACAGAAAATTGCTTGGGCAAGTGTTGGAGAAACTTATTATTCCCTTATTCATGAAGGAACATTTTTATTGGATACAAATTATTTTTTGACAACAGAAAAGAACATTAACTATTTGCTGTCGTTGCTTAATTCCAAATTGGTGGTGTATTGGATTAACAGTGAAGATACTCAAATTGGTGGTGGAGGTGCCTATCGGCACTATAAATACAATTTAGAAAAATTATCCGTTCCAAAGCCGACAGGCGACATTGAGCAGCAAATGGAAAAATA
>WRCR01000382.1 GCA_009783865.1 Planctomycetaceae bacterium
AAAAAGAACTAGAATCCTATAAAAAGAGACAGCCGTTCCGTGAGGCGTTGGAGGAAAAATAACCGTTTTTCACAAAATTTCGGTTTTTTCCGATACTTTTGGAGTATTCCGTTGTTTAATCCGTATGCCCCGAATGGAACGGGCAGAAAATAACTAATTTCCCCACTACTTGTTTAGGAGAATGAACTATGAGAAGAAATGTTCTAACGGTTTTGATGGCAGTGCTATTTGCCGTGTTAATTTCGACCCTTGTGTTTGCGCAGCCGGGCGGCGGTAATCGTCAAGGCGGCGGACCAGGTAATCGTCAAGGCGGAGGTCCCGGCGGACCAGGCTTCGGTATGGGAACCGGTTTACTGCAAAATGAAAATGTGAAAAAGGAACTCAAACTGTCGGATGATCAGGTTGCGCAACTGACGAAAGTTGCGGAAGAAATGCGGGCGGCGCGTCCGCAGCAACGTCAAGGCGGTCAGGGCGGCGGTCAAGGTAATCGCCCCACTCAAGAGGAAATGAATCAAATGCGGGCAAGAATGGAAACCACTATGAACGAAATGGATGCTAAAGTCAACAAGATTCTTTCTCCTGAACAGCAGGGCAAATACAAAGAATTGCGTTTCCAACTTTCCGGCGGTTTGAATGCACCGCGCTTGGATGTCCGGGCTCTTGAAGTCCTTAATCTGACAGAAGACCAGAAGGCAAAACTGAAAGCCGCTCAAGACGAACAAGCGGAGGAAATCCGCAAGGCAATGGAAAATCGCCCACAGATTGACTGGCAGGGACTTTCGCAGGAAGAGCGGGAAAAACGCGGTGCGGAACTTCGTGCAGAAGGCGAAGCACGGCAGAAGAAATTCACCGACAAAGTCAAAGGATTTTTGACAGCGGACCAAATTGCGAAAGCCGAAAAACTGACGGCTGGTGCGCAGGAAACACGTGAAAAACTCGGCTTGCCCGCTCCGGGACAAGGTCGAGGCGCAGGAGGCGGTGCAGGTGCAGGACAGCAAGGCGAAAGGGTACCTGATTCCTGGAGACCCGGTCAAGGAGGAAGACAACAAGGCGGTAATCAACAGCCGCGCCGTGCTTTCCCCAGAAGTGAAAACAATAATCAATAAGACGTAACTTGACTGCGTAACTTGACCAAAAGAGGCGGGGACTAAAGTCCCCGTCTTTTTATCCACTGCCGCTGCACCGACTCCAAGAACGTATCCCGCGTTCTCGTGATTTCCTTGCCAGATGTCAAACATAATTCAATAGCCAACGTTTCAACCCGCTATCTTAATGCTTCGATTGCGACTTTGAAACTGTCAGGATACGGAATGCCGTATAAATCCTGATTCGGATAATCAACAACGAACTTTTTCTTGTACGTCTTGTTGACCATTTCGTAAGATGTCCGATACTGATACAAGCCGAGCCAAATGCCATTGCCTTTGTTATTGCCGTAAGGCGTTTGCAAAGTCCGCCATTTGACTTTGTTTTCGCAGTAATTCGTTAACTCAGCAAATGCATGTCTGCCGACTTTCGATAAATGCGACCAATCGAATTTATCCGAGTCAAATCGTCAAATGACTTTTCGTCTATGAATTTTTAATTGTTATTCGATTGGTTCTCCTGATGTGAAGGTTGAGAGTTCTGTAAAGGGTATAATTTATCACAGCTGGGAGGGAAAAACAAGAGTGGAAATTCCTCGCAAATTTTTTCCCGCCGGTGTTTATCACTCTTGACACTTTCCAAAAAGTACGGCATAATGGCGGCGTTTATTTTTGTATCCATAACTTTTTACGCATTAAACAACAATGAAAATTACCACAGATTTGATTAAACAGTATCTCGGCAATGAAATCGAAGGTTTGTCCGAACCGACGCTGTCGCAGTTGGCGGCAATCGCCGAAGTGAAAGATTTTAACGCCGGCGAAATTTTATCGCACGAATTAGACGACTCCATCAACTTGATGGTCGTTATTTCCGGGCAAGTCGATATTCAATACATGCTGCCCAACGGGAAACGTGAAACTGTCGATACCTGCTTCTCCGGCGATTTCCTGGGCTGGTCGTCCGTAGTTCCGCCGCATAAAACGAATTCAATCGACCTCTGCCGGTCAAAAGCGGAAGTCCTCGCATTCAACGGCGAAAAACTTCGTGCTATCTGTGCCAAAGATACCGGCTTCGGATTCAAAATGATGAGTTTCATCGCCCGCGTTATCCGCCGCCGACTCCACGCAGCACAAAAAGAAATAGTACACTTGCGTTAATAGTTTTTTGGACAGGATTTGCAGGATATTTGGGAATAGAAAAATAATCCTTAAATCATGTAAATCCTGTCAAAAAATAATCCTTATAATCCTGTAAATCATGTCAAGAGTTAAATTATGCGCATCGGTTTTCTTTGCAGCGGGGGTGATTCGCCCGGTATGAATGCTTGTCTGCGGTCTGTTGTCAGAACTGCTGTGACCAGTGGGAACGAAGTCATCGGTATCAAACACGGTTATGAAGGACTCCTCAACGAGGAATTTCACACCAACATCGACGGCACAATCATCATGGGAATGCGTTCCGTTTCCGGTTTGTCGAAAATTGGCGGCACTATTCTGCACAGCAGCCGCTGCAAACGGCTTGAAACACCGGAAGGAATTGAACTTGCCGCCAAAATCCTAAAAAAGTACGGCTTTGACGCTCTGCTGCCGATGGGCGGAAACGGTACCTTAACCGGCGCACTAGAATTAGGCAAGGTCTGGGACGGTCAGATTATCGGTTTGCCCGGCACCATTGACAACGATTTACAGGGAACCGACTTCACCATCGGTTTTTTCACTGCCGTTCAAACAGCGGTAGAAGCGGTCGATAAACTGCGTGATACAGCGGGCAGTCACGATTTAATGTTTTTCGTGGAAGTAATGGGGCGGCATTGCGGCGACATCGCGCTTGCAACGGCGATTGCGTCCGGCGCGGAAATTGTTTGTATTCCAGAAGTGGAGGAATCGGCGGAGACACTCGTTCAAGCACTAATCAAAATCAAGGAGTCGGGTAAAACCTCCGTTATGGCGATTGTTGCGGAAGGAGACGAAAAAGGCGGTGCGATTGCCATTCAACAACTACTCAAAGAGGCGGGCAATCCATTTGACAGCCGGACGGTTGTACTCGGACACACGCTTCGCGGAGGTTCACCTGCACCGGCTGACCGGATACTTGCTTCGGAACTCGGCAACTTTGCGGTTACTTCTGTGCTGCGAGGAGAGACCGGCAAGATGGCGGGAAGAATCAAGGGAGAACTGACGCTAACGCCGCTTGAAACCTGTATAGCGCAGCACCGGAAAGTGGACACGGAAAAACTCCGTCTGCTGCAAATCGTAGCGGGATAAAACCCGTGCTGCAATAACAAAATGATAATGTCCCCTAACGAACTGTACGACAAAATTGAAATTAGAAAACAGGAACTCAGCAAGCGCAGACCGCTTACAGAAGCGGAAGTTGAACGTCTGAATGAAGATTTCATAATTGAATACACATACAATTCGAATGCCATCGAAGGAAACTCCCTCACACTTCGGGAAACGGCAATGGTTCTTCGAGGTTTGACAATCGACAAGAAGCCGCTTAAAGAACATCTGGAGGCAGTGCAGCACCGGGATGCTTTTTATTATGTTTGCGATTTGGTTTCAAAAAAAGTGCCATTAAGCGAAGCGGTGATACAGGAAATTCACTCAATAATTTTGAACGACAGATTTGCAGAGCGCGGACTCTACCGTCAAGTTGCAGTGCGGATTCTTGGAGCAATACATATTCCGCCGAATCCGCTAAAAGTGCCGAAACTTGTACAAGAACTGGTTTCGGAATACGAAAAAAGCAGAGACAACCCATTAAAAAAATTGCCGCGTTTCATATTAAATTTGAGTGCATTCACCCATTCATTGACGGTAACGGGCGTGCAGGGCGGCTGCTGGCAAATCTGGAACTTATGAAAGCGGGCTATCCGCCGGTCGACATTAAGTTTGCTGACCGCAAAGAATACTATGAGGCGACCTCTAAAAACCATTTAATTTCCGAAAAGGCGGTATAATTACGAATCATAGTTATTCCGCTCACTTTACTTTTCCCCATTAGTTCCCGATGAGTAACAAACACCGCAATTCTCCGCT
>WRCR01000383.1 GCA_009783865.1 Planctomycetaceae bacterium
AAATTTATGTCCGCAGCCGTTACACTTACCGTCTTGTTGTTCGTACAGACGTTTTTTAACGGACTCCGATTTCGGTTCGAACGTAACATCGGTTCGCACCGGCAATTGTGAAGTTGCTGCAAAGTCCTTAAAGATACCGGCATCATCGCTTAATCTTTCGACCAAAATACCAACGGCTTTTTCTTCGATGTCGATGCCTATCCATTTTCGTCCTAACTGCTGCGCGGCAACGCAGGTTGTAGCACAGCCGCAGAACGGGTCCATTACGATGCCGCCTTCGTTGGACGATGCTTTTATGATGCGATGCAAAAGGGCAAGTGGTTTTTGTGTGGGATAGCCAACGCGCTCGCTGCTCCAAGGCATAACCCCGTGCAATATCATCACATCGTCTGGCAATTTTCCTTTTTCGTAATCGCGTGCTGAACCGTCAGCCCGTTTCTGTCCTTTATCCCATTTATACGGCTGCCGGACTTCATCAACATTAAAAGTCCACTCGCCCGATTTGGAGTAGAAGAAAAGCGTGTCATGCTTTTTCGCCCATTGTTTTGTTGACGCTCCGCCTCCGCTGTAATACCACACTATTTCATTTCGAAATCCTTGCTTACCGAACACAGAATCCAGCAACAGTTTCAAATAATGACTCGCCGTCGGGTCGCAATGCAAATATAAACTGCCGATGTCTTTCAATACACGATGCATTTCGATGACGCGCTGCGCCATGTAGGTTAGATACGCCATCATCGCTTTGCCGTGAATACCGCCGACCGTTGCGATATACTTCGTCAATTCGGGGTACTTGGTCGCAAGCGTATCAAGGTATTGTACATTAACGTCTTCCCATGTCCACATATCTTTGAAACTGACACCGGCGGCTCTGCTGCCGACTGGTGCGGAATACGTCCTTTTTGTGTTGAACGGCGGGTCGAGATATATCAAGTCAACGAGTCCGCTGTTCAAACCCGAAAGAACATAAAGGTTATCGTTTGTGTAAAGTGTATTTTGAAAGGTTTGTCTTTGTATCATAATGCGCTGCATTGTATCAAATATGAACGGTGTTTGCAAACGACTTGAGATTTTATATTTTTAGTGTACAATAATTGACTATGAAATGTCAAAAATGCGGAAGACCGGCAACGTTTCATATAACCGAAATGACCGGCAATAAACCCCTTGAACATCACCTTTGCGAAGAACACGCACGGGAATATCTCAATGCGTCTTCTTCGTCAGGAGACAGCATCGGCGGACTTGCTGCCGCTCTCGCCGAAGGTATCTCAAAACAAATGCCCGTCAGCAAAGCCGCTGCCGAAATGAAAGAACTCGACCAGCAGGTCTGTCCCATCTGCGGTATAAGTTTCCTCGACTACCGCAATCGCGGACGACTCGGTTGTCCCAACGACTACGACTGCTTCTCCAAACAAATCGGTATTCTCACGATGAACATTCACGGCGAAACGGAACACATCGGCAAGTTTCCCAAACGCGCCGGTAAGGAGACGAACCGGCGGACACAACTTATCAAACTCCGCCGTGAACTTGACGATGCCGTTACCTTCGAGGACTACGAAAGAGCCGCTGCTTTGCGCGATAAAATCAAGGAGATTGAAACGGAATGACAAATGCGAACTCCATAAATCTGAACGGCGCAATCACACCTTGGCTTGCCAACGAAGGACCCGAAAACGACATCGTCGTTTCAAGCAGAATCCGTCTTGCCCGAAACATTTCCGGTTTTCCCTTTTTTATGAAAGCAACGGCGCAAGACAAAAAAGCAATTCGCGGACTGGTTTTTCAGGCAGCCAAAGAATTGTTCCCCAAAGACAGTTATTATTTCATCGATTTAGACAAAGCCGAAACGACAGACCGGCTGTATCTTCTCGAAAGACAACTCGTCAGCAGGGAATTAACGGAAGCAGAAGGTGCGCGCTCCTGCCTCATCGACAGCAAAGAGCGTTTTTGCGTAATGGTCAACGAGGAAGACCATTTGCGGATACACGGTTCGATAAGCGGTTTTCGTCCGCTTGAGATTTGGAATACCATCAATGAAACGGACGATTTACTCGAAAGCAAACTTCCGTTTGTCTTTCATGAAAAACTCGGTTATCTAACCGCTTGTCCCACGAATGTAGGAACGGGATTGCGTGTCAGCGTGATGCTTCATTTGCCCGGTCTTGTTATTACGAAGGAAATCGACAAGATGTTCCGTGCGCTGCAAAAGTGCGGTTTGACAGTGCGCGGGCTTTACGGCGAAGGTTCACAGGCATTGGGCGACTTTTACCAAATCAGCAATCAGACAACGCTCGGAAGAATGGAAGAAGAACTAATACAGAAGGTTAGCGACTTTATTCCGCAAATTATTGAATATGAGCGGCGGGCGAGAACATATCTTTCGGAAGATAAACAAGCCGCAACGCAGGATAGATGCGCAAGGGCGTTGGGGATTTTGAAGAACGCAAGGACTATCGGCAGTGTTGAAACGCTGCATCATCTTTCAAATATCCGGCTTGGAATTCATCTCGGCATCCTTGACGAACCGGACATTGCCGTTGTGAATAATCTGTTGATAAATTCGCAGCCCGCTCATCTTCAGAAATACTTGCAGAAGGATTCGGAACAAAGTGAAGAGTTGTCTTCGCAGGAACGTGACATTGAAAGAGCAAAGTTTCTGCGAAAGACGCTTGAAACTTAGGAATCAAGAGCGGGGGGCTTACGCCCCCCGATTCTGTTGCACCTCATCTTAACTCAATCGTCGACAGATATTTCAAACTCTTCGGCAACTGTTCGAGAACCGTTGGACTTTCGTCTTCGATGAAATGATATTTCACGCCGATTTCCTGACACGCTTTCAAAATCGCCGGATAATCCGCTTGTCCGGTTCCGAGTTCGACATCATTTGTCAAAGCGGTGCCGCCGCTCATGTCGCCGACAACACCCTTTTTCAAATCCTTCAGATGCGTCAGAATCCAGCGGTCAGGATACTTCTTGAGAAGTTTCACAGGGTCTTGTCCGGGGAAAATCGTCCAGAGAACGTCCATTTCGAGTTTCACGAGGTCGGGGTCGGTCTTCTCCATCAGCAAGTCGAACAGTGTGCCGTCCTTGTAAGGATAAAATTCAAAACCGTGATTGTGATAAAAGAATTGAAGTTCAGCCGCTTTGAGCCGTTTGCCGATTTCGTTAAACTCTTCGGCAATTTTCAGCGTTTGCGCTTCGTCCAGCGGTTTTTTATGTGCAGCCCATGCAACGCCGACGTATTTCAATCCGAAGTATTTTGCCGCAGCGATTGCCTCTTCTGTTTTGTTGAGCAGGTATCCTTGACTGCCGTGAGCGGCAATCGGAATCAAGCCGCGCTCATCGAGGGCTTTTTTCATTTCTTCCTGTGTCAAGCCGTAGTGATTTTCGAGACCGATTTCGACATATTTAACGTTGAGGTCTTTGAGAAAATCGAGTGCTTTTGCACCGTCTTGTTTCAGTTGGTTGCGCAGTGAATAGGTCTGCACACCGACGGGTCCCTTGAAAGTCGGACTCGTACCGACTCCTTGAGCGAAAACAGAAACGGACAACAACATTGCGGAAACAAAAACGAAAGAACGTAACATCATCGGAAAACTCCTGAAGGAAAAGAGGAATGGGAAAACAAGTTTTTGTCATTGTATCCGTTTCTTTTGATTTTCGCAAGCAAGGAGGTTTAAGGTTTGGCTTTGCAAAAATTTTTCAAGTCAGGGCTTGTTGTTAGGCGGTTTGTGAGCCGCAGGGGAAACTTACAGTGGAACTGATGTTACACTGTCAAAAGATTACGAAATTATTTCCCGGCAAACCCTTATCTTGACAAAAATGTGAAAAAGTGATACAATAACAACGGGTTGGGACATTCCCTATGGGAAGGGGAATGCATGGAAAGGATTTTCGGGCGGAAACCTTTGTTCCTTTCAGGTGTTTGTTCCGAAAATCCTCTATTCGGAGAGGTGGCAGAGTGGTCGATTGCGCGGGTTTGCTAAACCCGTGAACTGTTAAAGGTTCCGCAGGTTCAAATCCTGTCCTCTCCGCTCTATATTCCATAAAATGTGATATAATGCACATTTTCTATAGCCGTTCACCGGTTTTTTCCAACAGGAGATTCACATGCATAC
>WRCR01000384.1 GCA_009783865.1 Planctomycetaceae bacterium
AACACGAACAGCAAGAACATCATCGTCAAAAACGGTGCCCTTGCCGGTGCCGGTGCAGACGTTGTTACGATCTATGCCTATTCGATACCTATGAACACATGGTTCGAGTTTACGCTCGAGTTGGTCTATGATGGCAGCGGCAAACTTTTGGGTGCGAACTTCTTTGTTCCCGACTTCGACGAAGAAGACGAAGAATAAGCGTTTGCGAAGAATAGTAGACCTTTTACGATTTTGTAAATAGTTGACCGTGTGGGACCGGAGGGCGTAAGCCCTCTGCTCCTTACGCGGTTTTTTTGTGTGTATTAAAGAGCGGGGGGCATACGCCCCCCGGTTTCACGCGAGAGGTAGTTTAATATCGAGAGAGGGTTAATCATCGAGGATGATTCACCGGCGGGGGTAACCCCGCCGCACTTTGCGTTTGCCCGCCGCACTTTGCGTAGCCCCGCCGCACTTTGCGTTTGCCCTTCGCTCTTGAATGTTTTACTCGACATCATCTTCGTCGACATCATATTCGGGGGCTATCCATACCAGCAAGGCATTCTGCTGATTCTTAATATACTTTAACACATCAGGAACGGCTTCCGCCGTCTTTCGGCGAATCGAACTGCCGCTCGTCCACCAGGTTCCTGCACTGGGTTTGCCAAATACAACAATGAGTTGACGACTGCCGAAACTTTTCAAGTCCCCTGCTGCCTTTTCCGGTTCCGCTTCATCGCTCGTTTCCACAAGAATGTGGACATGGTTCGGCATAATTGCCGCACCGTATAAGGCTGACGAATCCTCTTTCATCGCCCGGCAGCCATTGAGCGTATGTTGTTGATGTGATAAATAAGTACATGTTGGAATCGCGAAAAAATGCAAGATACCCAAGTGCGGTTTTTGTCTCGCACCATAGTTGTACAATTTATACGGCGAGATGCAAACGGTTGACTTTTTGTCTGCACTGATTAAAATTCATTAGTGCAGGATTACTGTATTTCTGAAATACGCCTGCGCTTATAAAATTTATTTTTACATGGAGCAAAATCATGTGTGAACTATGCAGCGGAATTTCACGCCGTGTCTTTTTAGGAACAACAGCAGCACTTTCGACGGGATTGATTCTCGCCGACGAACCTTCGCCTAACACTTCTGCGCCCGCAGCGGCAAAGGAATGGGACTTGCAGCCGCCGGTAAAGGTCTATGTCGTCTATCTGGGACACGGCGCAGGGTGGCCCGGCTTGAAATACAACACCAAAGAAGCAGTAGAACAGGTCTTCAGACCTTACGTCTCGGAACTTCAGAAAAAGTTCTCCGATGTCGAACTCATCGGCGGAGACCACATTCCGAACAATGTCGATGCCGTCAAAAACATTCTGGAAAAGATTGCGGAAGTCGGCGCAGAAGCAATTCTCCTCGTTCATCTTTCGATGGGTTCAGCGGCTTCCTTTTCCATCTTTGCTGCGTCCGGCTTGCCCGTCGCGCTCTATGCTCAACCCTACAGCGGACATGAGTGGATTTACCTTCCATATATTCAGCAAGCCGGTGAGAAAATTATCATCGGTGCGTCGCGGGACATCAACGAAATCGAGCGGCTGGTCTGTCTTCTCCGTGTTCCGGCAAAAATGAAAAAAGCGAAAATGATTATGGTCGGCAGACCGGGCTGCGCTTCGGGAACACCGGAAGCGTGTGATTACGCCAAAGTCAAAGCGAAATTCGGAACAGAGGTCGTACACATTACGCCGGCAGAATTCGTTGAAATTCACAATACGATTCCCGAAGCGGAAGCAATCGCCGAAGCGGAAAGTTATTGGCTCAAACCCGCTAAAGAGATTATTGAACCGACACGTGATGAAATCATTAAGTCGTGCAAAACGTATTTTGCTTTGAAGAAACTGATGAAGGAACACGGTGCAGTTGCGCTTGCAATGAAGTGTCTCGGCGGTATTCCGATTGACGTTCTCGGCTATCCGTGTCTCGGTTTCAGTCGTCTTCTTGATGACGGTGCTATCGGTGCCTGCGAAGCGGATATGGATTCAACGCTTTCGATGATGATGTTCCTTTTTGCGCGGAACAAGCCGGGCTTCATCACTGACCCGGTGATTGATACGGCAACGAATTCCGTGATTCATGCTCATTGTGTCAGTGCAACGAAGATGGCGGGACCGGAGTCAGAGCGGCTGCCTTTTATTATTCGTTCTCATCTTGAAGACGAGAAGGGCGCGTCGCTCAAAGTGATTGTTGACCGAGACCTCGGCAAAGAAGTGACGTGGGTGAAACTGGCGCACAATGATACGCTGCTTGCGGCAACGGGTATTCTTCGTGAGGACTTCGATTCCGGTATTCAGGGCTGCCGCACAAAGATGGTTGCGGAAGTCACGAGCAGCACAGCCCGCGAGATTTTGAGCAAATGGGGCGGCAATGTTGTCGGCAAAGACATGATGACGCTTCTGCATCGGGTTTTGTTTTACGGCAATCATCTCGATGATTTCCGGGACATCGCTCAACTGATGGGATTGAAATTCATGGTAGAAGGAAAAGATTGGGCGTAAAAATTAGCGTAGATTTTAATCCTGCGCTAAAAGATTCGCTTCCACCTTTGAATTATTCTTTCTCAAGAACTTGGTCGATAATGCCGTACTCCCGTGCTTCTTCGGCGGACATAAACCGGTCGCGGTCAGTGTCCTGCTCTATTCTCGACAAGTCATGTCCGGTATGCTTTATCAAGATGTTGTTCAACTTCTTCTTGACGTTCTTGAATTCCTTGGCGTGAATCATGATTTCCTCTGCCGTTCCTTCCATTCCTCCGATTGGCTGGTGAATCATAATTCGGGCATTCGGCAGCGCAAAGCGTTTTCCTTTCGCACCGGCAGTCAGCAGCAGCGCGCCCATTGAAGCGGCTTGTCCGATGCAGTAAGTCGCAACATCGCAACTGATAAACTGCATCGTATCGTAAATTGCCAAGCCGGCGGTAACACTTCCGCCCGGCGAATTGATATACAAGCGGACATCCGCCTTCGGGTCATCGGATTGCAGAAAAAGCAACTGGGCGACAATAGCGTTGGCAACTTCATCGTTCACCTGCGTTCCCAGAAAGATGATGCGGTCTTTCAACAGGCGGCTGTAAATATCCATCGCACGCTCTTCGCGTCCGGTCTTTTCAATAACGTAAGGTATGAGAGGCATAATGAGCAGTATTGTAATTGTTGTCTTGAATGTTCAGGTTTCGATTCACATTATTCGTTGTCTTGTTCTACAGCATTTTTCTTAAGTATGTCGTCCACGACTCCATACTCTTTCGCTTCTGCGGCACAGAGATAAAAGTCGCGGTCGGTATCCTTCGCAATTTGTTCCACCGGCTTTCCGATGTGGGAAGCGAGTATTTCGTTCAGCATCGCCCGGTCTTTGAAAATCTGTTCGGCTTGGATTTCGATGTCGCTGACTTGTCCGCCGATACCGCCCCAAGGTTGGTGCATCATGATTTTCGCATGCGGCAGAGCGTAGCGTTTTCCTTTTGTTCCTCCGGCGAGGAGAACGGCACCGCCGCTTGCTGCCAGACCGACGCAGTAAGTCGCAACGGGACAACTCAATATCTGCATTGTATCGTAAATCGCTAATGTAGCGGTAACGCTGCCGCCCGGTGAATTGATATAAAAGTGAATATCTTTTCGCCGGTTTTCGCTCTGCAAGTAAAGCAGTTTCATTACCAGTTCATTGGCGTTGTCGCTTCGGATTTCGCCTTGCAGGAAGATGACGCGGTTTTCGAGCAGCAAATCGCCGAGCGTCATTGACCGCTGACGCTGATAATCGCGGTAATTTGTCATTGAATCTGGACGTAAAGGAAAATAAGAAGGATGCATTATCGGTATCGAAAGGGTTATTACAAGGCAGTAAATGTGTGACATACTATACCTGATTTTACGGAAAGCGTCAAGATGGCACTTTTTATTCCGCTTTTGAGCAGCGAGTTGCGAGAAATTGAAATCAGAGCGGCTTTGTCGCTGCCGCTGGCGGACCACTGGGGTTTTCGCCGGAAAGTGTTATGTCAGTTTTGGCGTTTGTATCAGGATGCTCCACCGTTCGATAAGTGGCGTTCGGTGTATTTTAGTCGAGTACGATTTCATTTCTCGTGACGTTAGTTTGA
>WRCR01000385.1 GCA_009783865.1 Planctomycetaceae bacterium
CTTTGATGGAAAAGATATTTTTGATGCGTTCCCAATCATTATCGGCGAGTTTCCAAGCAACTTTTGTTTCCGTTTTGTTTTCCGATGACGCATAGATGTCTCCTTTCATGGACTGTGTTATACCGAAAATCCAGATCGAAGAAAAGAGCAAATCGATAATTATCCGGTTTTGAACGGACTTCTAGGCTATTGATTGCCGTTATGAACATAATTTCCAACTCGCATCCGCAGTTGCCACAGTTTGAGCGGCGTTGCATCCTTGAATCGCAAAGTACCGGCATCTTCGGCATATTGACTGTGCTGCGTTCCAGATAAACCGAGTTCCTTTTGTACCGCCTGCGTCACATCCCATCGCGGACAATTCATCTTCCGCTGTAAGGCAAGCAGGTACTCAACATCCTGCTGACCGCGGCGGTATGACTTGAGCCGCTGCGATGCAACAACCGGCGGTGTTCCTTCTCGTGCCGGATAAAAAAGCGCGAGTTCGTCTGACTTCTTCCACGATTCTTTCGTGCCGATCGTTTGCCAAGGTACAATTCCGTCAGCACCATTAAACCAAGCATATAAAGACCAAGCAGCCGGCTGCACCGCTCCTTCTTCCGGTCGGCAAGTCGTTCCATAAGTGTACATGAATTCGCCATTGCGTTCCTTGCGTTCATTGACAAGACGATTGAAACGCCGAAACACATCGCCGCCAACAACATTAACGCCCATCAATCCTTCCAGCGAGTTGCGCTGCCACTGCGGTCTTGAAATGTCGCAGCGGAAACAAATAGACGTTTCGATTGATGCCGTTGCCTCGTGAAACAATTCGCCGAAATAACGCAAGGCGGCGAAGTCCCGATAACTTGCCGGCTCATCCAAAAGCCACGGCGAACTTGCCCGGCTCCAGCCGTCATCCTTGTAATTCATCTTGTTGTTAAGATAAAAATGGAAACAGGTATCCTGCCATTTCTTCGTCTTGAAATGTTGCGCAAATTCACGGCAGCCCGCTTTGAATTCTTCGGCATATTCTTTGCCGAGTACTTCGTCCGCCCAATCATTGCCGTCATTTTTACTGCGATAATGCTTGAAAATATCAGCAGGGAAATTCTCATGCAGCGGCAAGTAAAACGCTTCGATCGGAACAGCACCGCGCGGCAAGTCGGCGAAAGCACTTCCATCGAAATACTGTGCATAACGATTGTCCCACGCTGCCCAATCGAAGGTTTTCGTCCCGGCGTTCCAAACCGGTGCGCAATTCGTATCAACGGTGCCGCGATGAGAATACGGAACCCGATTGATATAAGTCCGGTGAAGTTGCGCCAGCCGATAATAATCGCGTTCATTGGACGGCAAACTATAACAGTTCATTTCGGGTAAAAATCCCAGCCGGTCTGGAATCGTGAAATTCCAGACGCTAAGAGAGATGGCCATCTCTAGCGAGTCCGAACCCGATTGAAGAGTTAACACGCCGCTATGTGTTCCTGCTTGAATATCTTTCGGGACAAACATTTCGCAGTAAATCGTGTCCCGCTCCTGAACGTCTAACCCTTTGCCTTCAAGCGGCGGCATCGGGTCAGCAATTTTTCCGATAGGGGTCTCGATATACTCAAACCGATAATAAGAAGTCGTCGGTGTGTTGTTGTTTTCCTTCGTCCATCGGATAGACGGTTTAACACCGTTTGCGTTGCCGACCATGTGAATTTGAAAAGCAATGAATTCGTTTCTTGCGGCAGCGAGACGAATCTGCGGTGTTTTACCTGCTTTCCACAAATGATTAGCAACGAAATAAGAATCGGACTGCGGCGGCAGCAGTTTGCCTTTTTCCGTAACCTTGTCGAGTTCATCAATAATCGAGATGGATGCTTTTCCAAGTTTCGGAAGTTGATTCATGTCGTCATCAGCAATGGTAAACGGCTGCGGAATCTTGCCGGACAATTTTGAAGGAACGGCATCGGAAACATTGAACGTAATCTTCGCAGGCGGACTGACTTCCCCGATGTTGTTGACAGCATAAACCTCGGCATTGACTTTATCACCGCCTATCAAATCGGGAGAGCGCAAACGCAACGTAAGTGTTTGCAACTTTTCACGCTGCGAAAAATCAGGAACGGGAATCATTGACCGCTGCAATTCTTTTCCGTTTGCGCTAACGAAGAAGCCGAGTACATCGTTTTTCTCCAGCGGCGGAATTTCCCAACTGATAACTGCTTCACCGGGCGGTAAGTCCTTTGTTTCAACTTTCAACTTTTGCGGCTTCGGCGGCTTCGCCGGCTTTGCATCGGAACATTCCACAACAAGATACGGCGCAACCGAAGCGTTTTGGTCTTTGCTGTAAAAGAATCGGTTCGGCAAGTTATTGAAAACGGTTTTATCGCTGCTTTCGCTTTCACGATAAAGTTCTGTGCCGGTGTCGTCAAAGAGTACGAATCCATAACTGATACCGGCAACACGGGCGGCAATGATTCGCGGTGCAATGTCGATGGTTTGCCAGTTGTCATTGGGTTCGGACGCTTCGGCGTGTGACCAGAATGTACCGCCGGCATCGAACATAACGAGAGTCAAGTCGGAATAATTGAGACCGGCAACCCACGGTGTATCGGGATTCTTCTGCCAGCGGAACGAAGAACTCCCGTGCTCTTTGGTATAACTGCTGCCGCTGCCTTCAACCCACTCGGCAGAAAGCGTACTGACACCGACGCGGCGCAAACGCTGGTTGTCGACGAGTTTGATGTGGAGAGTTGCTTTGTCGATGTTTCGTCCTTTGAGTTTCGCAAGGTCGAAATCGATAATCGAAAATTCCTGATAACTTTTGAGTTTCAATCGCGATGCCTTGCCGTTGTTGCCTTCTTCTTCACCGGCAACGCTGGAGACCCAAAGGTCTCGACTGACGGGAATATGAATGGTCTCGGCAACAGCGAAATTTAGCCAAAAGAGCGAAACGAACAGAAGTACAATAAAAAATGTTGAGCGTGTTTTCATTGGAGTGGTTCGTGAGGTTGATTTATGTATCCTCGAAAAATGATTTGTATTTTCAGAAACACTGATTTTATTTTCACTGATTTTTCTGAACAAAACAACATAGTGCAAATGCCAGTCCGACTGCAAGTTCCCCGGCGACCACAGAACCACCTAACATCAAGCCCTAAATTAAAAAAAATTTTCGACGTAACTGCTTGAAAACAAAACACTTCTGAAAATTGTATCATTTTGCACATAGTGACTACCTATTTTAACGTTATTTTACCTATTTTAACATTTCTGCTTTAAACAGGGACTAAAGTCCCCGCCTCTTTAGTATCATTTTTATCGGCGGAATTCTAACACATCCGCTAATGCCGGCAAGGGCAAAAAGTGCCACCGTGAGTTACGTGTGGCGAGAGCAGAGTCGTGTTGCGCAAAGCGGCGGAAGAGACAGCAGACGGCAGACGGCAGACGGCAGAAGAAATTGAGGAGGAGGTCCGGCGGCATTTAGAGCCGCTGGGGCTTGCGCCGGAAGGCACACCGGTCGGCGAATTGGTGCGGCTGGCGGTTGCAGAAATTATTAAAAAGTGAAAGAGTTTTCACCGCCGGAAGTTACGGCGGTGAAAATAAGAAGAGCCCCGAACGTTGTGAAGTCAACTTCGAGGCGTGGACGAGTGTTTAACAGGAACACTTGCCGGAAGGATTATACACTCTCCTTCGGAAATCGGCAAGTACCGTTTTGGAAGGAGATGTTGAAAACCGGGCACGGTACGGCGGTTATAAAATGTGAAATCGCTAAAGCATTTGTAGCAAGCCGTCCGTGCACACATTACAAGGAGAGTCAAAATGACGGTACAGGAATTTGAAGTAATTCTGAACGAATTGACGGAAGCGCGGGACGCGCTCAACAAACTGCAGCTTGATTTGCAGACGGTGAAGGCAGAAAGGTATCTTTCAGTGAAGTATCACCCTGCAAAATACGGGCTTGAGAAGGCGACCGAGAATACCATTGAGGCGGTAATCAATACAAGTGCGGACATACTGGAGCAGGAGAACGCGGTTATCGCAGCGAAGCGTCGGCAGGGGGAATGTTTCGCAAAGTACGACCTTGCAAAATACGAGTTGGATTTGGCGAAGTTGAATCAAGTGACGGAGTAAAAAAACAATGGATAAAAC
>WRCR01000386.1 GCA_009783865.1 Planctomycetaceae bacterium
CGTTTCTGCGATTTGCACGGTGTTGAGAATAAAAGTATTGCGGGGTCTATTTCTAAGAACAATAAAAAGAAAACGCGCCAGCAACTTGAAAAAGTATCGGAAGGTTATGATTTACGGTTTCTGCTTGGAATTATTAACTCAAAATATGCGCTGGCATATTTAGAAAATTACCGCCGCAGTGCGATTCCGAAAATGTATTACCCTGATGACTTCCGTAATCTTCCCATCCCGATTGTTTCGTTGGCGGAGCAGAAGCCGTTGATAGCGTTGGTGAAAAAACGTTTAGCCGCAACACCTAAAACAAGCGTTAAACTGGATGAACAGATAGATGCTCTTGTTTATGCGTTGTACGGTTTGACGGCGGAGGAGATAGCGGTTGTGGAAGGTTAACATAGCCGCAATCGTCAAATCGCGGAGTGTGACGTATTTTGTCTCAATCTCACGCCTGCGGTTCTGATAACGTTAAACTTTTACATCATATCAATGCTTGAAATGTCTCTTCCCGGTAAGGAGCATCGGAATGCCGAACTTGTTGCAGCAGTCAATCACGTCTCCGTCTTTCTTTGAACCGCCGGGCTGAATCACTGCCGCTATGCCGAACTCCGCAACCCGCTCTATCGAGTCAGGAAATGGAAAGAACGCATCGCTGCCCATCACACTGCCCTTTGCTCTGCTGCCTGCTTTTTTCAGTGCAATTTCAACGGAATCAATGCGGCTCATCTGTCCCGCACCTGCGCCGAGAAGCATTTCGTCCTTCGTCAAGACAATCGCATTGGACTTAACGTGCCGCACCATTTCCCAAGCAAAACGAAGGTCGTCCATCAAGGATGCATCGGGCTTCTTCTCGGTAACAACCGTCCATTGTTCTTCGTCATCTTTTGCGGTGTCGGCTTCCTGAAAGAGCGCGCCGCCTTCAATGGGACGCAAAGTCCACTTCGGCAGTTTCCGGTCAAGGTCACCGACTTGCAGCAAACGGACATTTGCCGCCCACTTCGGTTTGGTTGTCAGGATTTTCACCGCTTCCACATCAAAAGACGGTGCGACAATCGCTTCAATAAATAAGCCGGGCGCTGCCAGCAATTCCGCCGATGCTTTATCGACAGGACGATTGAATCCCAGCACGCTGCCGAAAGCACTCAACGGATCGCCGTCCAATCCTTTTTTCAAAGCGTCGGCAATCTCTTCCGCAACGCCGCAGCCGCAGGGATTATTGTGCTTCATCACCGCAACCGCCGGTTTGGAAAAAGCACGCACGATTGAAAGAGCGGAATCAAGGTCAAGCAGATTGTTATAAGAAAACTCTTTGCCGTTGAGTTGACGGGCGGCAATAACGTTTGCCGTTGTTGAATGCTGGTCAGCATATACAGCGGCTTGTTGATGCGGGTTTTCGCCGTAGCGCAAAACACTTGTGCGGCGAAGTTTCACGGTTATTGTTTCGGGAAAGTCCTCGCCGTGCAGAAGTTCATTGAAATAGCGGGATATGGCGTTGTCATAATGTCCCGTCATAGTAAAAGCGTCTCTCGCTAAACTTTGCCGCAGTTGAAGCGTTGTGCGCCCCGTCTTTTGAATCTGCTGCAAGACGGCGGGATATTGTTCTTGAGATGTTACGATAGTCACGAACTGATGATTCTTTGCGGCTGCGCGAATCATTGACGGACCGCCGATGTCGATATTTTCGATTGCTTCTTCTTCGGTAACATTTTCGCGGGCAACGGTTGCCTCAAACGGATACAAATTGACAACGACCAACTCGAAAGTCAAAATTCCGTTTTCAACAAGAGCGTTCATGTCTCCGAGATTATCGCGGCGGCAAAGAATACCGCCGTGAATCTTCGGATGCAGCGTTTTTAACCGCCCGCCCATCATTTCGGGAAAGTTGGTGTAACCGCTCACGTCTTTTACCGGAACGCCTTCTTTTTCGAGGTGTGTCTTTGTACCGCCGGTGCTGTAAATTTCGATACCGGCACCGGTCAACGCTTTGGCAAAAGACGCAACGCCGATTTTATCGCTGACACTGATTAACGCTCTTGTTATCTTTGGGGATTCCATAGTTATTACAGTGTAGGATTAAAAATCCTACGTTAACAGAAAAATTAAACTTCCTTCACCCAACCTTCTAGGTATCTTGCTAACTGATGTATATCGCTGCCGACTGAAATCGGACGCTCATACGCCCGAAGACGATTCATGTCAATCAATTCCTCAAACGCGGGATACGACAACTCCATTGTGCCGCCTACGGAAATCATCACGCCGTTCTTGTCAAGTTCCGCCAACGCTTTGTATCCGCCGACACCGATTTGACTGCCGAGTATAACATCATAAGCGGTCGGCTGATTGCACCGGATTTCATAACCGAACTGCAAGCCGACCATTTTTTTGCTCTTGCCAGTCCGCCGTTTGTATTCTTCGGAAATCAAACGTCCCAATCGGCTGCTGTACTTCAACTGCGACACGGGGAAATGACCGAAAGTATCCGGCTTCAAGGACTTATATTCGTCATCGGAACAGCACATTTTAATTTCGGACAGCGGCAAAAATTCCGCTAATCCTTCCGAAATAACCCCGACGAAGGACTCTTTGCCTTCTTCTTCTCGGGCTTGAATAATGTCAACACATCTGTTGACAACCTTCTTGACATCGAAAATCTTCCGCATAATCGGCTTGCCGTCTGCGCCGTTGATGACATTGCCGGTTTCGGGGTCAATAGTCGGTTCCGTGCCGTACCAATCATCGTGTATATCTTCCAGCCCGATGACCTTGCTTGCTTCACCGGCGATTGATGCACCGTAGGCAAGCCACGCTGCTTTGCGTCCCATCACTTGGCAAATGTAGCCCGAACTGGTTGCTTCGGAATCCGCTAACAGATTTCGGATTTCAAGTGCAAGCATTTCAACCGCTGTGAAATAACCGAAAGTGAAGTCAATACCTTTGTAATCGTTATCGATTGTCTTCGGCAGGTGAATAACCCTGATACGTTTTTTATCTTTCGGCAGGGAGTCCACTACCAACTTGAATTTCGCCGCTGTTGTCAGCGTGTCGTCACCGCCGATTGAAATTAACGCATCTATTCCGAGAGAATTCAGTGCATTGTAAACCGTCAAAAGCGGGGCGGTCTTTTCCGGGTCTTTCAAATCGTCGGGTTTGCCTAATTTTTTACCGGGGTTCACTCTGGCGGTTCCGATGATAATCCCGCGGGAAGTCCGCAATCCCTCTTCCGATTGTTTATCAAGGCGGATATAATGTTCACCTTCCTGAAGAGTTTGTCCGTCTTGATAATTGGCGAGATGCGTGTATCCGTTTTTCATCCCGTACACTTCGATACCGGCGCGAAGGAAGCAGATTGCTGCGCTGCCGATAACCGAATTAGCGGTCGGAGCAGGTCCGCCGGAAAAAAGAATAGCGACTTTTTTAATATCCGTTTTCGGCGGCTTGGGACTAACCAAATGACTCATTGTATCTCCAAATTGTAATAAATTGTTGATGAACAGGACAAAACCTATAAACTTCTGTATAATTATACAGAATTGATACCGATTGGAAAGATATACCGAATTTTATCGCAATGTTTATATGTTTTGAAGGCGGGGACGGATGCGGAAAAAGTACGCAGCAGAAATTGTTATCGGAGTATCTGCAAAAGAAGGGAATCGAAACCGTTCTTTGCCAAGACCCCGGCGGAACGCCGCTCGGCTGTGCAGTCCGCGATATACTCCTGCACCGGGACGATTTGTGTATCGATGACCGCGCCGAAATGTTTCTGTTCATGGCTGCAAGAACGCAACTGGTAGAAGAGATTATCCGGCCGGCGTTGGAAAAAGGCAAGTTCGTTTTGTCGGACAGATTTTTGCTGTCGAACATCGTGTATCAGGGATATGCGGGCGGAGTCGGAATTGAAACGCTGGGAAGTGTCGGAAAAATTGCCGTGAACGGGATAACGCCGGACTTGATTTTAATTTTCGATTTACCATACGAACAAGCGGTTAAGCGGATGACTGACCGCGGCAAAAAAGACCGAATGGAACAGAAAAGCGAGCGGTATAAGCAACTTGTCCGTGAAGGATTTTTGCGCTATGCCGAAGAACATCCGAAATTATGTATTGTGATTGATGCAGCGC
>WRCR01000387.1 GCA_009783865.1 Planctomycetaceae bacterium
CGGTTTTGTCTTCATCTTTGGAGATATTGTTTTCAACGCCAACTTCAACGGTGTTTTCAACGTTGTATGAAGCGGGTTGAACGAATTCACGTTCTGCTGTCGGCTGTTCTGCCGGTTGTTCTGTGGCGGATTGCCGTTTCGGCATCGGCACGGGCAGTTGCCGAAACGCTTGAGCGACATTTTGAAGTTGCGGCGGCTCCTCTGAAACGACAAACGAAACCTGCGGCTGTTCAGTTGTGTTGAACACCGATGCCCCTTGCTGCGCTGACGCAAATGGTATCGCAAAGCAGCAAAATACCAGGGCAAAACGACATACATTATTTTTCATAAGAGCGAAAAAAACGGGCATCTTGCCCTCCGGTTTGGTGACGGGTCATCCTCCATTGACGACGGCGGTATTGTATCAGATTTTGCAAAAACCGGCAATAGCAGTTTTCGTATTATTTAGCCGGTACTCCGGTCGCTTACGCTTCCGACTTTCATTCACTTCCCCAATATCTCTGCGGCATTGCGGGCGAAATGTCCGCGCAAGTCCTTCGAGTATTGTTCCAGTATCTTTTTGCCGAGACCTTCGTAATCGCCCAAATGATACAACGCCCTCGCCGCACCGGTTTCACGCAGCGCACTGCGGCGGCTCTCTTCCGCTAAATTGACATTCGGGTCGGTCTTGTCCGCTTTCACCGCTTCATCAATCGTCAACGTTGCATGTCCCTGCATGCCCGGCTTTTTCAAATGCTCCGCTAATGCCTTCGCAGCACTCTTGTCGCCGATTTCCTCCAGCGCAAGATAACAAGCCCGATGATGCGAAAACTCATCCTTCGCCTTCAGCATGTTTAACTTCTCGACTATGAGTGGAACTGCTGCCTTGCTCTTCAAACGCCCAAGCATCATTATATCCTTGTCGAGTTGACTAGACGGACTGCCGAAATTACTCATGCCGCGAAAGTTCCAGCCCTTGTCCCATTCCGTTTGACTTTTCACTGTCTCCAGCAAAGTCCCTTCGCCGGTCTTGTCACCCAGTTGCGCAAGAACGCGGGCAAACAAAATCTTCGTGTCAAAGTCCGCCGCTTCTTCATACGCTGCTTTAACAAGAGGCAGCGATTCCTGCGGAAACTTCATTATCAGCAAAGCATTTTTGGCATTCTCCGGCAGTTCCGCAATCGCTTTCGGCAATCCCGCTTTCATCGATTCATAACTGTCCGTTTCCGTCAATGCTGACTCCGGTAGAATACCGATTTCGACCAAATGTTTTTGCATGTCCCGGATGTTAACCTTACGCAGTTCAATAGGTTTATCGCCGAACTGTTTCGCCGCCATTGTCGCTATGTATCCGAGGGCATAACCCTGATTCTGCAAGTCCGCCTGCATCCGCGTCATTGGAATCGCATCACGATTACTGCTAGTTGCCAAAGCACCGACAAGAATACCGTCCAAATTCTTCGGCAAAGAAGCACGATACGGATAATAAGTGTAATACGCTTCGCGTTTTACCGGATGATATAATTCGAGGAACGGCGACGTACTGTATCCGTGCAAATCAAAATCGCTGTAAGAGCGCGCTATGCTGTCATCGTAAGTCCTGCCGAGCAACTGGTCTAATGCCGAGATAGTGAAGTCCCCGACAATCTGTCGGCGTTCCCGCGTGCCGATGACTTTTCCTTGGTCGAAAGCATCGGGATACTTTTCCTTACCATAGACGTAGAGGTGAGTTACGTCAATCGGGTCGGTGTCATCAACGAAAGTATAATCGTTATTCATTTTGTAAGAACCCAATCCCCGCGGCGAAAGACCGGCACCCTGCACGGTAATTTCGTTCTCCGTTGTTGATACCATTTCCGAACCTGCGGCGCGGGCAATATCACCGGCACCGGTTGTGTCAATCACCGTCTTTGCAAGAACAACTTTTGTGCCTAACGGCGTTGCAAGAAGAACACCGCAAACCCTTGTTCTTCCGTCTTGTTTCTGCGGAGCGGTAACAGCACCGGCACCGAGAACGCCGAGCCAGACCTCGCCGCCGTTCTTTTTGATTTCTTCCAGCCACCACTTACTTTTCAACGCTGCCGACCAGCCGCGCGAATTTTTACCCGGATACAACGCTTCGTCCACTTCCTTCGTGAACCCTGTGATGTTGCCGAAGTAATAACCGGTGATTGAACCGAGTGTTCCGACACCGCCAAGTTCGCTTTGCAATTCAACGACCAATGTTTTCGCACCGGCACGTGCCGCAGCAATACCCGCCGGAGCACCGGTTGTACCGCCGCCGATAACAACAACATCGTATTCACCGGCTATTTCGTAATTCGCACCCGTGAACTGCACCGTTCCAAATTGCTCATCGAAAGGACGGATTCCATCTGTCAATTCCGTTATTTGCCCGCCTTCAAACTTGGCATCAGCGGCTTTGTAAGCCGCACCGGATTCAGCCCGCAATGAACGTATCTCTAACTTTGGCAATGCTTTATCGGCATTAGCCGTTTCTTTTACAATGGAGCGGGCGAGATGCAATTTCGTTTCTTTGAATTCGTATAACTTTTCCTGCGGCGCAAGCAGAGACATTTGGTCTGCCGAAAATTGCAGTTGCGGATGATAAGTCGCAAGACGAATTTCCGTCAAGATGTTTTGGTACTTGCTGATGTCGCCGCCGAAAGCCGCAAGCGCGTAATCAGAGTCAACCTCGAACAAATAACGCAGTATCTTATACGGCACAATGTTTTGCGGTTCACTGCCGGACTTTTGACCAAGATATTGCTGCGGCAATACTTCACACTTCATGCTAACACACGGGAAACGCAAATCGCCGGATGCTTCCGCAGGTTCACCGCCGACAACGATAAACTCAATCGTTGTTGTTTTCGATTTTGATTCCCGGATTTTTTGCATCGTTTGATTCAGACCGACTGTGCGCAGGTCAATAACTCTTTTAGCGGCAACTGCCTGTCTGCCTGCGCGGTTGCTGATGAGAACACCGGCTTGTTCGCCGTCTTGATTTTTCAAATCGCCGGTGACGAACGCACCGTATAAAAACTCAACGCCGGATTTAATGAGCGTTTCGTCAAGCAGTTTTTTGACATGCAGCGGTCGCGGCGGAGAAATTATGGAATCGTCTTTTTTGATTAAATCATTCACGGCATCGGCAGTTGGAAAGACGAACAACTCCGCTCCAAAAATCGAAGCAGTATAAACGCTGTGTTTAAGTTGAACACGTAAATACCGTGCCGTAAAGGGTTTATCTGCTTGCACAACCCAAATATCCGGCTTCCTTGCGACGGGACGAATCCCCGGCAAGCGGTCTCCGAAACCGGCTTTCTTCCAATGTTCGCCGTCATCGCTTGCCTCGACAGTCATCGAAACAATGATGCATACGTTGTTCAAATGAAAGCCCGTGAAGATAACAGAGCCGACTTCTTTCTTTTCTCCGAAGTCAAGCGTAACTGTCATGTCGCCGTCGGTTTGAACGCTGTCTTTTTCTATCGTGCCGATGATTCCGTCGGTTAACCGGTTGCCTTCTTTGGTATCGGGATGATTGTTATTGAACGGTTCAGCAATAGTATACTTGAAAGGAATCCGGTCTTTGCGCTGCAAGAGATTCTCTGCGTTGGGAATCAGCGGTATTGCTTTGTCGTCATCGTAAATTGACGCTGCGAACTTGTCGGCTGGTTTTTGCTGCGGCTTCCAGAGACGAAGTGTTGCGGTTAAGTCCTCGCCGAGATAATTATTGTCGGTGATGAGCATCGTTTTCGCACCGGTTTTAGCGGCGGCTTCCGCAGCGGCAACGGCTTCAACACTGCTGCCGAGAACGAGAACGTCTGTTTCGTAAGAAACGGCAACGGTTTTATCGCCGTCGGTTAAGTACTTCGGCGCATCCGCAAAAACAGCGGATACAAGAATCGCAATCAATGCAACCGATAATAAAACTTTTTTTATCATAATTTTATTCCTGTGTTTGATGTTGTTTATGTTTCGTCTCTTACGAGACATTCTCAGTAGTTTGTAAAACGCCGTTGTGTTCCTTATTTTACGGTATATGCGTGAAATTGCAAGCAGTTAAAATCGGTACTGATTCGGCAAACAATTTTACCAAATCGTTCCGAAAATTATC
>WRCR01000388.1 GCA_009783865.1 Planctomycetaceae bacterium
GGGCTTCTGCTTCGGTTTTCCGTCCGTATTTCGCCAGCAGTCCGGGTCGTGCTGCTTCGGCAACATCGGAATAAACATCGCCGTAAAACGCCCGATGCTGATTGTAAGGACGAATGTCGGCAATGGACTTCACCTCGATATACTTGGGATTGATTGCGCCGAGAAGCACTTGCCCTTCATCACCGGTGCCGACAACGCCGACGCGCACCGGATGAAAATGTGTTCCCTGCCAGCCGGCGTAAAACGCTCCGACTCCGACAGCAGGAACAGTGGCGGCAAGAACACCGCCCTTGATGAAGTCGCGGCGTGAACAATCGTTTGTATTTGGGATATCGCAAGACATGTTGTAAAACCTTTTTGTTATGATGAATGTATTTTGTTAGTATCGTTTAGAATCGCTGTTATTTTGTATCTTCGGTTTGCACGGTTTGATTTTTTTCGCAGCAGCAGGGACACAGTTTGTCCAACTTGAATTTTGCAACGAATTGTTTTCCGCCGCAGTTCCAGAGGAAGTAATCCAAGCCGCCCCAGCGACCGGCAGGAACAGACGCAAGGAACAGCATAGCGATTAACTCGACCACGTCTTTGCTGACGAACAGGAAGTTTCCGACTGCTGACGGCATCGGCGGATAAACGCCCGGCACCGGATATGTTGTCATCACGACATTGACGAGAAATGCTGCGCCGCCGAGACAAGCAAGACGATTGCAGAAACCTAGCATCATACATAAACCGATTGCTGTCAAAGCGTACATTACCGCTAAATCCATTGCCTGCATCTGCGTTTTCACGACCGGAACCGGCAGGAATTTGATAACGCCTTTTTCGGGAACGGTGACGATGCTTCCTTTTGTACCGGCAAGTTTCGGGTTGGCGAGTCGGCACAAGTCGGATTCAAGTCCGCCGCCGAGTTTTTCGAGCATACCGGTCCATCGGTCTCCTTCGGCGCGGTATCCCATTTTTGAATCAAAGCGGCGTTTGCCTTCGTAGGGCGCATCGTTAGGTATTTTATTCATCTCTCTGAATCGGTTCAGTGACGCTTTGAAAGCAACTATGTCCGATTCTTCATCGGCAGCACCGGCACGCATTGAAGCACGATAGCGGTTGAAAATTTTATCCGCTTCTGCTTGGTCAATTTGCGAAAAATGTTTCAGAAACGCCGTGTAGAATTTATTCCACGCTTCTTCATAGACGATGAAGGTCTTGATTTCTCTGCCGGTTTTTTCGTCTTTGACGGTGCCGATTACGAGCCGCTGTTCGCTGCTCAAATCCGGCAGGAAGGCGAAGTAAAATTCGGCGGTTGGACCTTTTGCGACACCGAGGAAGCCCTTTGCGGAAAAGCCCTCGGCGGGGTCGAACTTGTGAAGTCCTTCGTAGAAAAAGTGCCAGCCGATAGCAACCCGCAGAAGAACAAGCAGGGCAATGGAACAAATACAAAATTGAAACGAAAAATTTTTACAGTTGCTCAATGGAATCCCCTTAACGGAAAGGAATAGTAATAATGTTGATGATTCGAGGACAAAATCCCAAGGTACTGTTTTATTTTACAAAGTTTTACGGAAAAAACAATAAGGGTACTCAGCGGGGACTAAAGTCCCCCGCCTCTTTAGTCATTTCAGCACCCCGCGACCGTTACTTCGCCTTCTACGTTCCACGTTATTCGTTCTTCCCAAGGCAATTTCTTGTCTTCGCGTCGCCGGAAGTCAGTCAATAAACAAATTCATTCGCCCGCGGTCTACGGTAGCCTGCAATGGTCATCGGGATTACAGGGACCAGTTGTATTAAAAAATCTAACTGGACGCTTCATATCGGTATTTTACACCGGTGAACAAATTTTGAACCGCCTCCCCATATTTATGCGCACGCCGCTGCCGTATCTTGATTTTTTATCTAAACGGCGTAAAATGAACGGTTATCCTAAACAATAAAAATAACTGCGATATACCATGGGCTTTTCAGACCGCGATTATAACCGTTATGACCAAAACGATAATTACCGTCCGCGAAACAGCAGCGGCGGAAAGTCGATTGTCGTCCGCATTATTATTCTCAACTTCGTTCTTTGGCTCGTCAACGGCATTTTCTGCGGCGAGAACAATGCGCTGACGGGGATTTTAGCGTTACAATCCTCTTCGCTTGTCAATCCGCTTGATTGGTGGCAGTTTCTCACTCACGGTTTTGTCCATTCTCCGAGAGATTTCTATCATATCTTATTCAATATGCTGGGACTGACAATGTTCGGCTATGGTATGATGCTCGGAATCGGTCCCGGCGGGTTCGGCTTTTTTCGCGGCGAAAATGTCGAAAACCGGCTCGGCAAAGGTGAATTTCTAACATTTTATCTCCTGACAATCATCACCGGCGGCATTGTTTACAGCATTGTAAATTTCGGAGAAGACGTTTCGACAATCGGCGCGTCCGGCGGGGTTACCGGTGTGATAATTTTATTCGCCCTGTTTTTCCCGAACAAAATGCTGATGCTGTTCGGACTGATTCCAATGCCGATGTGGATGATTGGCATACTTATCGTCGTTATGGACGCTTTAGGTGCAGCAGGATTCGGCTGCGGCGGAATTGCGTACGTCGTTCACTTAACCGGAGCGGCTTTCGCGGTCATCTATTATTATGTGTTCTATCAAAATAACCGGCGTTTAACGGATATTTTCAGAGTGTTTTACAAAAGCCCAAAAGTAAGAATTCACAGGGAACCGCCGCGCAGCCGCAGAATGGATTACAACACTTCCGAACCCGAAGAGAAGGACGAAGAAAGATTCAAACAGCGTCTTGACGCAATTCTCGGCAGATACGGACAAGTCGGCGAAGCCGGGTTGACTGCCGAGGAACGAAGATTTCTTCAAGCAGCGAGTAAAAAATATCGAGATAAATATCGGGAATGATTTTTTTGTTTAACGGCGGTTCGCAGAACTTTTTGCTCTTGCCGAGTTTAACGGGGGGTGTCATCATCTGCGTAGATTTTTCGCAATCTGACGATTGTGCCTCTGTTTTCGCAACTCATTACTCGCTACCCACCACTAAATATTAAAATGAATAAGAACATGTTAAATCGGGTAGTTCAGATAAAAAAGCATTGGCTGGCATTTGCGCCTTGTTTTTTAGGGGTTCGGCTTTGCAAAAATTTTTAGAGTCAGGGCTTGTTGTAATTTTTACACACCCTGCCAGCCCCCTTTGACAGGTTTGCATTTTGTATGATAATTATGCACAAGGATTTTACTGTCTATTCTTAAGTGAAGGCAAATAAAAATGAGCCATAAAATTATCAATTTAGTCGAAGCAAACTGCAAAAAACCGGAACTCTCCGAATTTGAAATCGGCGATACTGTCAACGTTCATTGCCGGATTCTCGAAGGCGAAAAAGAACGTATCCAAATCTTCAACGGCACGGTCATCGCACGCAGCGGCAGCGGAACCCGGGAAATGTTCACCGTCCGCAGAATGGTTTCCGGCGAAGGTGTCGAAAGAAAATTCGCTATTCAATCTCCGCGTATTGCGAAAATTGAAACCGTCCGTTCCGCAGTAGTTCATCGGGCAAAACTTTACTTTCTCCGCGATAGAGTCGGAAAAGCAGTCCGCTTGAAAGAACGCCCCATGCGCAAAAAAGTTGTCGATACAACCGCCGAAACCGCTGTTAAAACCAAGCGGCGCGGCTCGAAAAACAAAAAGAAGCCGACCGATTCCGCTGAATGAGTTTGGGGGAATTTCATGCTGAATGCCCTGTCTTTCGATGTTGAGGACTACTTTCAAGTCGGGGCTTTCGCCCGCTGTGTTCCGGTTTCCGATTGGGAAAAATACGAATCCCGCGTCGAAAACAATACCCGCAGATTACTGCAAGTGCTTGCGTCGCAAAGAGTTCCGGTGAAAGCAACTTTTTTAGTTCTCGGCTGGGTTGCGGAACGCTGTCCGAATCTTGTTTCGGAAATTGCTTCTGACGGTCATGAAATTGCTTCTCACGGTTATGGTCACCAACTTGTTTATCAGTTGACGGAAGACGAATTTCGCAATGATGTCAGGAAAACACGGACGCTGCTTCGGGCGCAATCGGGGCAGGAAATTA
>WRCR01000389.1 GCA_009783865.1 Planctomycetaceae bacterium
ATTCTTTCGGCATTTCCGATATCGCACCGTGGGATTTGGAGTTTGCCGGCGCTTTCGGAATTGACGTGTTTCAATACGACGGCACCATCGAAGCACCGCCGCAAACACACCCGAAGATACATTTTAACCGTTTCAATATTACCGGCAGCAATCCGAAGGAAAATGAAAAAACCGCTGCACAGATAATAAACGAAAACGGTCATCAGCACAAAGACCTTATTCTGCAATGCGACATCGAAGGAGCAGAATGGGAAATGTTCGGCACAATGAGCGAAGAAGATATGAACCTTTTTTCGCAAATCATTGTCGAGTTTCACGGATTGATGAACTTAAACCGATTTGATTACTTTGTATCGGTAATCGAAAAGATTAACAGAACGCATCAGGCATATCATGTTCACGCTAATAATTGCGGCGGTGCTGTTGTACTGAAAGGAATGATTCTATTGCCGGACGTTTGGGAAATTTCTTACGCCCGCAGAAAGGATTATGAATTCATTCCTTGTACCGAGACATTTCCGACTCCATTGGACGCGGCAAATATCAGCAGCATGCCGGATATATTTTTGGGGAAATTCAACAGCGAGTCCAATTGCAGTTTATAGAAAAACAGATTGTGTTACGAAAATGTTCAGCAGCATTATTAAACGATTACTCAATAGGCATTTTTTTGTTAAGGTTATCAATTTACCGGCACATCCATACTTGGAAAGTTTTGCGTCTTATATCCACGATGACTTCCTCGTTGCCCATCTTTACGATAACCCCAAATATGCCGACCCGAAAAAATTGAACCGGTATGAATTTTCCGCTTTTTCTCAGAACGGTGAAGACGGAATCATCAGTGAGATATTCCGCCGCATCGGAACAACAAACAAGTATTTTGTCGAGTTCGGAACGCAAGACGGTATTGAAACAAATTCAACTTATTTGCTATACAAGGGCTGGGGCGGAACTTGGATTGACAGCGGAGAAAACAACATCGAATCTATTTATAAAAACTTCGCCGGAATAATAAAAGAAAAACGTTTGAGCGCATTATGCAGTTTCATTACCGCAGAAAATATTGAGACGCTTTTCACGCAGACGAATGTTCCGCAGGAATTCGATTTTCTTTCCATCGACATCGACGGCAACGACTATTACGTTTGGGAAGCAATCCGCAATTATAATCCGAGAGTTGTTTGTATTGAGTACAACGCAGTTTTTCGACCGGACTGTGATTGGGTTGTCCCATATAATGCAACTTCCGTTTGGGATGAAACAAGTAATTACGGAGCAAGTTTAGAAGCCCTGTGCCGTTTAGGAAAAAGCAAAGGGTATAATCTTGTCGGCTGCTGTTTTGCAGGGGTGAACGCCTTCTTTGTGCGGGAGGACTTAACGAAAGACCTGTTTCTGTCTCCGTTTACGCCGGAAGTTCATTATGAACCGCCGAGACATTTTCTGGCAAGCCGCCGCGGCGGGCATACGAGAAAAATTGAAATGTGAGTGCCGTTTTTCAGTTTCCCAATCACAACCGCTTGACGCAACTGACATCGAGCGATAACGCCCAAACCATTAGCGCAAGAATCAGGAACAATCCGATATAACTCAAAATAATGAGCAGCGTTGTATTCGGAGGTCTGCGGAAAATACCTTCATACAACAGGAACATCAGATGTCCGCCGTCCAATACCGGTATCGGTAATAAATTAATCACCGCAAGATTCGCTCCGATGAGACACAGGAACAGAAGATAATGCGCCATTCCTCTGTCGATAACCGCGTATGTGATATTGACTATCCCGACAGGACCGCTCAAAGCACGCGGCGAAACATTGCCGGAAAACAAGGCGCGAAGGGTCCTGAATATGTACAGCGAATCGTGAACCATCTTCGCTGCTCCCATTGATAAGGCAGTTGTTAAATCACTGCACTTCACCACTGCCGTTTCCGGCTTCAGCATCAATCCTCTGTCAGTATTGAACCAATCCTTCGATTCTTTGACAATCCCGCTTTTAAAGAGCAGCGGTTTGCCGTCTTTAACTATTTTCATTTCTACCTTAAGCGGCTGTCTTATTTTGCCTTCTGCCTTCTCTTTTTCGGTCAATTCTCTGGTTTTCGCATACTGCAAAAGCATATCAAAGATGTACGGAATATCAATTTTATCGCCGACTTCATGAAAATGATAACCGTTTGCGTCCTTCGATGTAAAAGTGGTACTCCACGACAATAACGGTTCGCAATTCAAAAACGAAACGTCCGTAACTGTACCGCCGATGACTGAAAGGTTTTCGGGATTGAATACTTCGTCAATACCGGCGATAACCGGCAGCACTTCCCACGAAAGCCCAAGAGCGGTGCTGCCCATGGGGTCTTTCATAGAAAAAGAAGCGAAATTCGGAATGACACGCACCGGCGAAAGTTCAACGTCAACCGCTTTTTCACTGCCGTCTTTCTTTTTGATGAGAAGAGCAACCGTTGTCTTTCCTTCGTTGATTTTGCCAAGGATATACTGCGGCAGTTTCAGCGGGTCGAAGTCCGCATTGCCGTCAACCTGTAAAATTGTATCACCGGCTTCGATGCCTTTTTTCGCCGCATCGGAATTCGGCAGAACCATCGTGATAGGTCCCGTTTGGAAACGGACACCGATTTCACGCATCGGAATAGCAGGCAGCGTTATTTCGATGGTCTCCGTTCCATCGGAAAATTTACATTGGACTTTTTCGCCGATTTTTTTCAGCGATTCATCTGAAAATTGAACGTAATTGTTGACAGGCACCTCGTTAATTTCAGTAACGTTCCATTTTTTACCGTCCTTCTTTTGCAGAAAATTCGGCAGATAATAATTTTCCGCCCACGGATAGACAGGTTCTTCTGCCGATGCAATCTCCAATGACGGCATAGCGGTGACTCCGATAGACGGTGCTAAATCCTTTTTGCGCTTTCGCGGAATTAATACCGTCTCAATCTGTTTCGTCTCATCGTTCACCGGTCGGTCAATGGATAATTTCACACCGTCTTCGCTGCCGACCATTGCATAGATTATGTCGGAAAATACCCGCGCCGGACTCCCGTTGATTGCCGTGATTCTGTCGCCGGTTTGCAAACCAGCCGCCCAAGCAGGTGAACCGGGAATCGTGTTGCCGACTATTGGAGCGGTTTCAACTACTCCGATATGATATGCTGCGGCAGCACAAACGATTGCAAAGAGAAAATTCATCACAACGCCGGCAGAAATAATCGCCATTCTTTGCGGAACACTTTTCGACAAATAACTGTCCGGTGCAAACAACGCTTCTTTCAGTTCTTCTTCGGAACGTACCGGTGCATCGCTGTTTTCGGCAGGTTCGCCTTCTTTTTTCTGTTTTGCTTTCTCAAACTCGTCGCGGATTTCATTGGGGTTGTCTTCCTGCCCCAGCATTTTGACATAACCGCCGAGCGGGAACATGCCCAAGCCGTATTCTGTATCGCCCCACTTGAATTTGAAGAACCGCAGCCCGAAGAAGTCGAACCAGATATAAAACTTATCGCAGCGCACACCGCAAAGACGGGCAACAGCAAAATGCCCGAATTCGTGAACGATTATCAGCGCATTCAAGCCGAGTATGATAAGAATTATATTGTATGTGACCTTTGCAACTATTGACAGGATTGAGACGGTTTCCGCATCGGCGGCTGCCCACAGAATTGCAAAAAGTGTCAGAGACAAATCCATTTTTCGGTTTCCTTTCTAGCCCAGTCATCTATTTCTAACAGTTTTTCCAGAGACGGGTGTTGTTCATATTGGTGACACTCCAAAATGGAGCGGTTGACTTCAGTAATTTTGTGAAATGACAATTTTTTGTTGAGAAATGCCTCAACGGCAACTTCATTAGCGGCATTGACAACTGCACCGGCAGTACCGGCAACCTGCGCAACTTCAAGTCCCAACGCCAAGGCAGGAAAACGTTCAAGGTCGGGCGGGAAAAACTCCAGCATGAGCGGCTTTTTCCAATCAATCGACAGCGGCGGACCCTCAAAGCGGTCGGGATAATTCAACGCTAACTGAATCGGCAACTGCATATCCGGCGGACTTAATTGGGCTA